>JAFYMD010000020.1 GCA_017556785.1 Clostridia bacterium
CAATTTTTGCTCGTCGGTCAGCAGGGTGTACTCTTCTCGTGCGTCAACCACTTCGGATACCGTTTCGGCCGTAACGGTTTCGGGCAAAGCGGCAATTTGATCACTGACTGCTTTGGCGGCGGCTTTGTCAGCCTCCGCTTTTGCCAAATCTACCAAATCTTGCTCGGCTTGCTCCAATACCGCCAAATTATAAACCAACGCTTGTTGCGCTTCGGAAAGTTCTTTAAAAGCGGCACGGGCGGCTTCCACAGCGGCTTTGTCTGCTAAGGTAATGGGATCGGACAAAGCGGTGATCTGATCGCTGACCACACGAGCGGCGTCACGATCGGCGGCAGCCTGTTCCATGGTAGCAATGGCTTTTTCGGCATTATCCAATTTTAAATAATTGGAAACCAATGCTTTTTGGGGGTCATTGAGCAATTCATATTCATCCCGCACAATTTGCAAATAAGCTTTGTCACCTATGGTAACCGTTTCGGGAATGGCATCGATCAAATAGTCAACTACTTCTGCGGCTTCTTTGTCTGCACCGGTAGCTTCCGATTCGGCAATGGTTTTTTCGGCATCCACCAATTTTTGGTAGTTGGTTACGTATTCCTTTTGCTCATCGGTCAACAAACTGTAGGAAGTTCGCACGGCGGCAACGGCAGATTTGTCGGCGGCGGTAATTTCATCGGGCAAAGCGGCGATCTTGTCGATCACTACCCCGGCGGCGGCTTTGTCTGCCTCCACCTTTTTCAAGGTAGCAATGGTTTTTTCGGCGGCTTCCAGTTTTTCCAAATTGTCCACAAAGGCTTGTTGCGTCACGTTCAGTTGCTCGTAAGCGGTACGAGCGGCTACAACAGCCGATTCATTTTGCAAAGTAATGGTGTCGGGCAAAGCGGCAATTTTAGCAACCACCTCGTCGGCGGCGGCTTTGTCCCCTGCTTGGATTTCCAAATTAGCAATGGCCTTTTCAGCGGCGGTCAGTTTGCTCAAATTGGTTACGTAGGTCTTTTGCAGGTCGGTCAAACCGTTGTAAGCAGTCCGAGCAGCGGTCACGGCGGCTTTGTCTGTCAAAGCAATGTTGGCAGGCAAGGCGGCGATTTTATCACTTACCACCTTGGCGGCGGCCTTGTCTCCCTCGGTTTTTTCCAAATCGGCAATGGTTTTTTCCGCCGCAGTCAATTTGGCAAGATTGGTAACCAAACCTTTTTGGGTGTCGGTCAAAGCATTATAAGCCGTACGAGCGGCAGTTACGGTGCTTTTGGCGGCCAAAGTAACGGTGGAAGGAATCGCATTGATCTTTGCCATAACCGAATCGGCGGCAGTTTGGTTGGGGTCAACCACGACCGCATTAACGATTTCCAAAGCTTCTTCCAGCACGTCATAGTTTTTGTATTGTACGTAGCCTTGATCCAACACGGACAGGCTGTCATACTCTGCTTTCAAGGCATTTACTTTATCCTTGTCCGAAACGCTGACGTTGCCCAATGCGGCGATCTTAGTTACCAATTTGCCGCCTGCGCTGTTCAAGTTATATTCCGAGTCGGTATACATAACCCCTTTGGTGGCCAATTGGGCAGCACTTTGATGAAAGAAGGGGGCGTTGTCCATGTAGGTTACGCTCCACGCGGTGTCATAACGCATCCACCATGCTTCACCGGTTGCCAAAGCATACTGCAACCCGTTTTCGTCAGCAGAGTTGTTGGCGGCAACGTGGAATTGATAGCGGCCGGTGGAGTCGTCGCGGCGGGGGAAGCGAGCTTCTACCCCATACCCTTTGGAAACGGTATCTCCGGTCCACACTTCGACAGGATCATTTTCTAAGGTAAAGGTACAAAAGTTATCTTTATTCCATACCCATTGAGCAAAATTGACGCCGTTGTAACCGGGGTTAACTTTGTCGTAATAGTCGTGACGTTCCATGTCGTAAGCAATCAAACGAACCTGTACGTCACCTTGGGCGGTATCGCCGGTTTGGTTATAAAAGCCGTCGGTCGGATTGGCTTTTTTGGTTTCGCCAATAATCTTGCCGTTGGCGTCGGTGGTGAAATTATAGGTTTGGCTGTTGGGGTCGGGGTCGAACCAAATTTCAACCGAGTCGGCACCGGATGAGTTGGCATGTTTCGAAGGATCATAGTCGACCAGCTTGTCGTCCCATACTTTCACGTAAATGTATACGTAATCGTTGTCCCAAGCAGTCCATACTTGAGAAAACGTAGCAGGCTCGGAATAAAACGTAACACCGTCGGTTTTTTCCACGGCACTCAGTTCTACATATTGATAATAGTTCCCGTCGTCAGCGGCAACTTGATCTCCTTCGTGGATATACCAAATATCCAAGTTACCGTCAACCACAAACTTTTTATCCAGTTTGCTGGCAGGGATCATAATTGTGCTGTCGGCATTTTCTGCTTGTACCCCTACCACAAACAAGGAACACAGCAAGGTTACAACCAACAACGCACTCAAAATACGCTTTATCATTTTGAATTCCTCCTACTAAAAGCATATACGGCTGCCATGATCGATCGACCCCATATGCTCTTGCTTAAAACCTCTCCGTACACCGAGGCGGTAACCTCGGTGCACGGAGAGATTGGCAGAGATAAGGTCTGCCAACCTAAATCCACAAAAGCCGCTTGCCAAACGGAAAGCGGTTTTTGCGGAATGAAATTATTCAACAGGATATTTATCCAATTTGCCTACAACCTTTTTCAGGATGTTCAAAGCGTCAGCCGCATCGGCTTTGCCGTCGCCGTCGGTATCGGCAGCTTTAAATTGATCTGCATTAAAGCTTACTTTACCAACAACCGATTTCAGAACGTCCAAAGCATCGGCAGCATCGTCTTTCCCGTCGCCGTTTACGTCACCGTATTTTACGGCAGGGCCGGGAACGTCAGCTTTCAAAGCAGCAATAGCGGCTTCGGCGGCTTCCAATTTAGCCAAATTGGTAACCAGAGCTTTTTGAGCGTCGGTCAAGGCATCATAAGCGGTGCGAGCGGCTACAACAGCGGCTTCATCGTCCAAGGATTGTACGTTCAAAGCATTGATTTGAGCCATAACAGCATCGGCGGCTTCTTGGTCGGTGTTGTCGGGAGGAGTTACATCTCCGCCAACGGCTTCTACAGCAGCATTTAAGGTTTCGAGGCAATCTTTGTATTCTACGTAACCTTGTTCAATCACGGTCAAAGCATCGTATTCTGCTTTCAAGGCCAAAACCTTATCTTTGTCAGCAGCAGTTACAGTACCCAAAGCCTTGATTTTTTCAACCACAGCACCGGCAGGACCGCGCAGGTTGGTTTCGGAATCGGTATACATAACGCCTTTGGTTGCCAATTGTTCTTCACTTTGGGTGAAGAAGGGAGCATTATCATAATAATATACGCCCCATGCAGTGTCGTATTGCATCCACCAAGCGTTACCGGTAGCCAAGGTATAGCGGCTCCAGTTTTCGTCAGAAGAGTTGGAAGCATACAAATGGAAACGATAAGAATTGGACTTGTCGTCGTTGCGAGGCAGACGTACTTCAAAACCAAAACCGGAGGTAACTTCGGTACCGGTTTCTTCCACGATGACAGGATCGTTTTCAAAGGTAAAGGTAACCAAGTTGTCGGTGCTGGTAATGTAATCACGGAAGGATACACCTTCGTAACCGGGTTTAGTTACGTTGTGATAGTCGTCGATTTGGTCTTCCAGAGGACGCCAACGGAACTGGGTATCACCTTGTTCGGGGTCACTGGTTTGAGCAAAGAAGTTGTCCAGAGGAGCATCTTTTTTGATTTCGTCAATGATGTTACCGCTGTGTTTGTCGGTGTCATAAATAAAGGAATGGGTTTGGCTGTTGGGGTCGGGGTCGAAGAAAAGACCCACCGAGTCAGCAGCAGAAGAGTCCATGCCGGCATGAGCACCGCTGGGGTCAAAAGCAACCAATTCATCGTCCCATACTTTTACGTAGATGTATACGTAATCATCGTCCCATGCGGTCCAACCTTGAGCAAAGGTAACAGGGTCGGCATAATAAGACGTACCGTCAGCTTTTTCAATGGGGCTAAAAGCCACGTATTGATAGTAGTTGCCGTCGCTTTCGGGTGTTGCATCATCGGCATTGAGATACCAAATGTCCAAGTTACCGTCAATCACGAATTTCTTTTCCAATTTGCTTGCGGGAATCATAATGGTGCTGTCAGCATTTTCAGCGGAAACACCCACAACAAACAGGGAGCAAAGAAGAACGGTAACCAACAAAGCACTAATAATGCGTTTCATAAGTTTACTTCCTCCTTAGGGTTATACTTGCGTTTAAAACAATCTTGTGCCGAGGAAACCTCGGCACAAGACGAATTACAAATTATACTTAACTATTAGGCCAAAGCGTAGATTTCAGCATAGTAGTCGTCGCATTCTTTTTGAGCCTTGGTTTTGATAGAAGCCATAACCTTGGCAGGTTGTTTGGCAGCAGAAGTAACAGAGCTGTCAACTTCAGAAGAAATGCTGGAAGAGAATACACCGGAAGAAAATTCGGGAGTCATGTTGTTAACTACCCATTTGTAGATTTCTTGAGATTTGGCGTCGAAACCGTTCTTAGCCAAGTCTTTTACTTTGTTGTTCAAGAAAGCAGAGCTGGTACCGGTGGCCAATTCGTTCAACCAAGTACCTACGTCGTTCAAGCGAGCAACTTTGGTGGTGGGAACTACGTAGTAAGCACCATCATAAACACCGTTTCTGTAGTTGCTTTGAGCGGGGCCCTTGGGCATGAGAACGAAACCAATGTTGAAGTTGGCTTGAGCAGCGATTTGGGGATAGAATTGCAGGTAAGAAACGAACATAGCAGCTTTACCGCCTGCAAATTCACTTACGCATTGGTTAATGTCAGCTTTGTACAGCCAGGATTTGTCGGTCTTGAACATTTCTTTGCACCATTCAAGAGCTTTGATACCGGCTTCGTTGCACATGGTAGCTTCTACTTTTTCGTTTACTTTCAAAGCGGTACCACCGGCATTGGAGGTCAAAGCCATACCGATAACGTTGGTGTTAGAGGTGAAACCGTAGATATCGGATTTGCCGTTACCATCGGTGTCAACGGTGCAAGCTTTAGCGATCGCTTGGAAGTTGTCGAAATCCCATTTCTTTTCGCTGTACAATTTTACGATGTCATAGTTGGCAGCGTATTTTTTGATCAAGTCTTTGTTGTAGATAACGCCCATGGGGTTAACCGATTTGGAAGCCCAGGTTACACCGTAAGCTTTGCCTTTAAAGGTTACCGATTCGGTAGCGGCGCATTGGAACAAAGATTTGTTCAAAGTGGAAGAAGCATACATGTTAGCAGCGGCCTTTTTCTTGGCAACGTTGCGGCACATAACTTGAGAAATGTCATAAACGTCAGCGCTGGATTTACCGGCCATAACTTCTTTTACGATGGTGTCGGTAGCGGAGTTGGCATCCAAAGCGCTAATGTTGGTTTTGATGCCCTTGTTTTTCATAGCATTCAAAGCGTTGGCCCATGCTTTACCGTTGGCATCAGCAGCGGAGTAGTTGGCAACCCAGATAGAGGCCAAGTTGATGCTGATGTTGTGGTTGGTGCCGCCACCGGGAGGGGGAGTAACGGTGCCGCCACCATTATTTCCGCCACCGTTATTTCCGCCACCGTTATTTCCGCCACCGGGAGGAGTTACAACAGGGGGATTGTTGTCAGACACAGTGCCTTCCAATTCTTCGGCAGTTTTGATCACGATGGGCAATTTAACATCGCTTACGGTGCCGTCAGCGGCAACGAATTGAATGGTCATACCATCGGCAACAACGGCGGTATCTTCTACCTTTTTGCCGTCTTTGTCAAGGATTTCCATGGTAAAGCCTTCTGCGGGCAATACAAAAGCGCGAACTTTGTCCATGGTGGATTTTTCCAAAACTTGAACAGAGCGTTCATTGGTCTCGTTGTTCATGATCAACAAGACGTCGGTGGTTTCGGCGCCAAGGGTGAAGGGGTCGCCTTCTTCGGCGTCAACGATTTCCTCTACGGGAGGTTCAGTTTCGGGTGCAGGGGTACTGGGAGCAGTAGAGGCGGGAGCAGAAGTTTTGGGAGCTTCTTCTTCAGCGCCGCAAGCTGCAAAGGCAACCAGAGCAACCATGAGAACCAATACCAGGGAAATCAATCTCATCAGGTTTGTTTTCATGTGTGACATCTCCTTAAATTTGTTTTATTAAAAATATGTATCCCATATTTCTAAACAGAGTATTTCGGGGCAAGATCATTATAACACAACCTTGCCCAAAAAACAAGTGGTTTTTTATCCCACGATACCACTTTGTGAAATCCCTTGTACGAAGAAACGTTGACCTACCAAGTAGAGCAGGAACAAGGGAGCGATTACCAGCAAAATGCCGGTGCCAACCAAAGCTTCGCGGTAGTTGGGGGTAATGCGGGTGTCGTTGGGCAAATAGGCCTTAATGGCATTTAATTGCAACGACAAGGGTAAGAATTCGCCGCCGTCCAGGAACAATGCGGAGTAGTAGTTGTCGGTCCATTGCCAAGAGAAGGCGAACAAAACGATCGTAACCATCATGGGAACCGCATTGGGCAGCATAAGACGGAAGAACACACCAAAGTGGCCCGAACCGTCGATCATGCCGGCTTCTTCAATTTCGGTGGGCAAGCCACGGAAGAATTGGCGCAACATGTAAATGTACAACGAGTTTTTAAAGGCGATGGCCGTAACCGACATAAGGATAAAGGGCCATACACCTTTGGTAATGTTGATGGGTGCGCCGGCAATCAAGGTTGGCAGACCAAGGAAGTTAAAGAAGCTGAAGTTCATAAACAACGAGGTCATAATAACCTGAGGCGGAATCAACAGTACCAACAGAACGCAGGCAAACAAAATGCCGCGACCGGGGAATTTGTAACGGGCAAAACCGTAAGCGACCAAGGTACAGCTCAAGGTTTGCAGAACCGAGCTAAGTACGCACAACAAAACGGTGTGGGTCAAGGATGTCCAATATTTCATGGCTTCCATGGTTTCGCGCAACGTGTCTAACGACCAGTTTTTGGGAACGTATTGTACCGTGGTGTCAGCAAGGTCCTCATAGCTCAAAAACATGGTGCAAAGTTTTTCTATAAACGGAAACAGTATCATAAATACAATACCGATCAAGATAACGTGGCAAAGGAAGTTGCTGGACAACTGTACCAAGCCCGACTTCGCCATTTTGCTACGCATTTTACGAGCAAACCGTGATTGTTTCTTTACCGGCATTTTTTCAGTAGCTTCCATTTTAACACCTCCAAATCATTGAGTGGACTACTTGTTTTCATAGAAAACAAACTTGTTGACAACGGGCACAACGATAGCGATCAATACGCCAACCACAGCCAAGTATACGAAAGAGCGGGCAGCTGCGTCGGAATACGATGCGTTTTCGCTGATCAATTTGTAAATCTCATCCATAACCTGATTGCCGTATTGGGTAAAGGAGTCAACGATGGTGTACACCGTATTTACCAAAATCAAGGGGCTGATCATGGGGATGGTGATTTTCCAAAAGCTTTCCCACCAAGTGGCACCTTCTACGGTAGCCGACTCGTAAATGGAGGGAGAAATGGATTGCAGACCTGCCAAGAAGATGATGAGCTGTACGCCCGAGCAGGTAATAATACCGTACAAGTTACCGATTGCCGCTATAACAATGCCCGAGAGCGTATCGTTAATATTCAGCGACATCATAAGCTGTTCGATACCGAATTCGTTAAAGATACTGCCCGAAGCACCTGCCGAAGCCGCTTCGATGTCTTGTACCATGTTGGTAGTAACTTCGAAGTTTTCGGCGGTGGCAATAATACCGGTCGCTACGATAACAGGTAAGAACAGCATAGCACGGTAAAAGCTCTTACCGGCAATATTGCGGTTCAAAATGGTTGCCATCAACAAGGAATAAATGATGATGATCACCACGTTGAGCAACATGCTGGCCATGGATTCCCAAATACCACGTATAAAGTCCGGGTCTTTGACCAAAGCGGTGTTGTAGTAATACCACAAACCTTCTTTGTTGGTCTCCAGGGTGTACATAGTACCGGAAGAAGTGATAATGTCGTGGGTACTGAAGCGGAAGGCTTCGATCAATGCAGGTAAGTAAATGAGCAGAAAACCGATGGCAAAGGGTAAAATAAACCAATAACCCATGAAGTTTCTGCGGGTAGACAAGTCAAAATACCGCAATTTTTTCAATTGCTTGGTTTGAGGATGACTTAATGCCTCTTGTGTGGTATACACCTCTTGCAATTGGGGTTGGGCCTCCGGTTGCGAAACCGGTTGTTCCACGTCGTTTACCACTTGATCGTTTTCATAAGGTTCATTTGCCATGGATTAGCCCTCCTTTCCCACACGTGCAAAGTTCATAGCTTCTACCGTGGTGCCGGTGGCGGCATCGGTATAGGCTTGGTTGTTGTAGTTGACCAAGACCGAAACACCATTGTCATAGGTGGTTTTGTATACACCCTCTGCCAATTGGGTATGATCTTGAATGGTGGCCGATTGACAACCGTCAAGCACAGCCGCCACCTTTTTGTAGTCTGCAACTGCCTGGGATTTCCAGTGATCAAAGTTGGTAGAGTACAATTCGGAATAGTTGGTGTTTTTCACCATTTCGGCGTTTGCGTAGTTCAAGGTATAAGCAAGGTTTGCACCGTATTCTACACTCTTGAGCAATTGCACGTCATAGTTGTCAGACAAGTTCATGGAAGATGCGGCATAGGGAATGTACCCATGCAACACAATTTGCATGAAAGGAACGTCGGCTTCGGACAAATAGTGGTTGCTACTGCTGATTGCCACGTTCATCAGGTCATCGGCATAAGGCAACACGTACGCATTACCGCCGTCGAACAGCAATTTTTGTTTGTTGGTTTCTTTCAGTTGCTTAATGGCAGTTACGTAATCGTCTTTGACCGTATCGCGATACCGTACTTCATCGCTGGTATAGTCAGAGAACAATTGATCACCCAAGGTAGAAACCGAAAGACCGGTGGTTTGCAATTTGTTCACACGTTCCATAATATCGGGCAGGTCTTCTAACATAACGTCACTCTTAACCACCAAACGTTCAAACTCGGCAGTTACGCCCTCGGCGTAGAGGTTCATGTCAGAATAAGCGACCATGGTACCGCCCATGTATTTGGAGTGCCAGGTTGCGTCGATCAAACTGTTGGAATATTCTTCCATGATCAGTTCAACGTTGGGGTAAACAAGGCCTTTTTTGCCGGCAACAAAACTCATGAACTCTTTCATGCCGTCGCTACCGCCTACTTCACTTTCCACCTTACCAATATCGGAAATTTGGTTCACAAAGGCATCTCCGTACCAGTTGTTGTAACGCACGGCAATGTTGGTAATGCCGTTTTCGTTCAACGTGGTGTACATGGATTTTGCTTGATCAAAGGTGGTCAATGCCGTGGTGTCGTTATAGGCATAGCCCAAGAAGTTTTCTTTGCGCAAAACAGCACCGTAGGTTTCCATATAGAACCGAGTGGTGTCGTCAGCTACCTTGGTTCTGTTGTTAAACAATTTATTGCGAACCGCTTGCGCCATTTCCACATAATCAATGCCGCCGTTTTGATCACCCAAGAACATATATTCCAACGTGATCTTGCCACGATAAGGATCGGAGGCAAACATTTTCATGGTCGTTTGAGCCGAAGCACCGTTGGAGCGGCGTTCTTCAAAGGGTTGCACCGTAAAGTAACAGCCTACAAAGGAATGCGCGTAGGTTTCGGTAACAGGTTGACATTTGACCGAACCAATTGCTTCCCCGTCAGAAACGTAAGCGACAAATGCGTTGTCTCCTCTGGTCAGACCATATACCGGCAGGCTGGCTTGTTGCATACCCAAGGCGTAGTCGGTAACTTCATAGCTGTAATCGTTGCCGTAGAAGGGCAAAGACAAAGCCTTGTCAGAAGAAGGATTTAACACGTCTACCAAGGTACCGCTACCGTCAGGCAACAGAATTTTGGATTCTTTGTTGTCCAGCACCGTACCAAAGCAGGGCAAAATTTGCAGATTGTTGAGCTTAAAGGAATCTTCGTAAATTACCTTTTCGGTATCTACATCTACTTTCAAGCCGTCGGCAGTCAGCACAAAGTCCATAGCGATGGTGAATTTGGGATGATCGGGTTCTTCATAGTCATAGCCAACGTTTTCGTATACCTTTTTGATATACTCGTTGGTGATCATGGGGTTACCCTTTTCATCTTTCAAGTCCCGCAACAGTTTACGATAAATTTCGCTGGTAACAAAGTTCGATGCGGCACTAAATTTATACAAGACCTTACCGGGACCAAAGTTTTCACAAGAGTTGGTCAAAGAATTGATGATTGCTTGGTCGGTGTTTAGAATTTCAAAGTCGTAGTCAAATTCATCATAGTAAACATCCAAGGTGCTGGCACCATAGTCGGAACCTTCGGCGATAAATTTGTCAATTGCTTCTTGAGGAATCGCATTTACCAAAGCGTCGAAATCTTCTTTGAACATATAGGTGGGTACGTAGAAGGCTTCTTCACTTTGACCAATGACGTAAACGATACGCATACCGTTGTTCAAGCCGTAAAAATACATCCGCTTGTCGTCGTCACGGTTTTGCATGACGGCATGTTCAAAGCTGTTGTAGTTAACCGGTTGATGACGATGGTCATAGTAGGTCAGTTGCAATTGCGAGCAATATTCACGTTCTTGTTCGCTCAAGCTGTACATATTGCCGGTAAAGTCATCGGGAGTGGAATTGGTCTTCCACACGTAGCCGGTTGCCTTGTCCCGAATGCCAATGGTGGCATTGTCTTGGTCAAACAACATGTCATAAGCATTGTTGGAGGCAACCACGTCCATACCGGTTTCGGCATCGACACTCAACGCTTTGTATTGCGTGCCGGTATTTAATTCTGCCAGCGTCCATTTTTTGACGCCGTCTACCGTTCCTTCTTGGTTTTCACTGCAACCGATGATCGACATCAGTAAGCCGACACAAAGAAGAACGAGTATTGATTTATATAATATCTTCATAAACTCCCATCCGTTCCGCCGTATTTACGGCTAAGATTGTGCGTGTTTTCAATTTCGAATAGGCGGGTGGCAGGCAGGTGCCTGCCGTCCCGACCGATGATCATCGATAAGTCAATTCTTTTACAATGTTATCGATAAAGCCGTAAATTTGTTGGTAGGTGGTAAAGATAACCAATGCAATAAATACCACAATACACATACCGACCGCGGCCATCAAAATAGAAAGTACACTCTTTGACACAGTATATCGATGGGTTTGTGTGTTACCGGAGAACAGCAAGAAACCACTCCAAATAACACCCAAGGAACTAAAGAAGGTGATATACATACCTTCGTCTAATACAATGAAATGAGAAAGCACAGTGTTTACAAGGGTAAACAAGGCCATGGGTAGCAGAGCGTAGCAGGTAAAGACGTAAACGTCCTTAATGCTGCCTTCACCGTCTGCCAAGGTGGTAACACACCAGTTGCACAAGGTCCACAGTCCCAAAGGCATAAGTACGATCAAAAATTCACTCATGATCGAAATTTCGGTACCGTAGGCATCGTTAAACAGGTAGTTGGTAAAGAAAGCAGAAACCAAATTGGCAAAGATCAAGAACAATGCGATGGTGGTTGCCGCTTTTACGCTACCGCGTTTTTCATGCTTTACATCCCAGAAACCGTCGAAGGGATGGAGCATAATGTAAAACGCATACAGCACTTGGTTGAGGTAAGTACCGTGCTTGTCGGCATATTTGGGAGATTTGTTCCGCTTGCCGATCCAGCCAAACAGCTTGACCAACAGGAACAAGATCACAACTACAACCAATACAATGATCAACAAATGATCTTCGATGGAAGTGGCACGACTTTGTGCCAAGGCGTCGGAGTACCGTTGCTTGTTGTTGGAGTAACGGAACATCTTCATAGCCTCATCGTAGTTTTCGTCTTGCATAAAGGCGTTACCTTTACCGTCATATGCAATGTCGAAGTTGGCATTTTCGTTGAGAACTTCGTCCCATTTCTTTACGCTGTTTTCAAAGTCGTAATCTCTGTAAAATCCGTAAGCTTCGTCGATCAATTTGCCATATTTGGTGCGGCTAAACACCGTAATGTAACCGGTGTCATAGTCCAGCAAATACAAATCGTAGTTGCTGTCATAAGCAATGGCAACCGGGGTGCGGGAGTTACCCACTTGGTACCCCTCACCGCTAAAGGCGTAGATCAATTCACCGTCGGCAGAGTAGGTAAACATACGGTTATAGTTTTCATCTAACAAGGTATAGCGACCGTTGGGTCCTAAGGCAACGTCGACAATGATCGAAATGTCAGGGCCGCGAACAGGGTCGGTTTTGTAAGAAACGTCACCCACGGTAGAGAAGTAACCCTTACGGACCAAAACGTCGTTGCCGGTGGGGTTCAACCGCTTGATGGGTGAAGATTTGGTGTCGGCAGTCTTGGACATAACCGCACCGTCAATGTCTTCCCCTTCGATTTCGGTGGTGGCGTACAAGAAGTCTTGTTCGTCAATCTTTACGTTGTTGTATTCGGTAGGTACGAACGCTTCCATACGGTCTTGGGCTTCTTGGGACAAAATGTTTTTCCAAATATAGTCCACGACGCTGTAGCTAACTTGTTGAGCACCAACGTAGCCGGCGAATTCCCCTTCTTTGTCCAGCAAGATAATACCCATGATCTCACCTTGAGAGATTACATACATATTTTCGTTGCGGTCAACCGCCACCTTGGTGGGGGTATAAGGAGTTGCTTCGTCGGAATACGCAATGTTGGGGTCACCAAATGCGCGAGAGAAGCTACCGTCTAAGTTAAAGCGAACGATTCGTTGATGGCCGGTGTCGGCAACGTAAACGTACTTGGAGGTTACGGTAATACCTTGCGGATTATCGAACCCGTCAAAGCTCTTGGTTTCGGTATTGTAGAACACCGAAATATGGAACTTTTCGGTCTTGTCGGGGTTAAGCACGATCACACGACCGGTAAAACTGACATCAGCTTCCAAGGCCAATTCGCTCAGTTTGTTGTAGTATTCGATTTGTTCGGGGGTAGCGGGTTCTTTGGGTTCGGTAGGAATCTCCTCTTGGGGAGTGGAATCAGGAACTTCTTCCACCACCGGTTCGGGTTCTTCCTCGGTCTCGGTGTCAACTTCTACGTCGGTTTCTACGTCGAGACCTTCCTCCACCATCTCATCTTCTGCCCCGGGAACTTCTTCGGGAGCGCCCGGCAGAGAAGCAAGATATTCGGACAAATCGTCTTGGCTGACAGCGTAACCGGTGTCCACCAAATATAGATTATCGTTTTTGTCCACTTCTAAGTCAGAGGGACTGGTCATACCGCCCAAGCCCATTTCGCCCAGGTCAATAACACTGCTGGGAATATAGGCGTGCGGGGTAATAACCGGGTTGCCGGCATAGTCGTAGATATAAGTATCGTACGGCACCGACGAAGAAATATTTTTACCGACACCGGCAGCAGAGGCGGGTATCAGCGTAACAGTCAGCAAAAGTGCGGCTATCACTAAAATGTTGATATGACGTTTTATTCTTCGCATAAACTTTTCTCCCTTTATCAGATTTTCTGTCGTACTATTCCTTAATACCGGCAGACGACATGGTTTCTACGATGCTGCTTTGGGAGAATACGAATACCGCAATAGGCAAAATCATCATAAACACGATGGATGCCGCCGCAGTACCGGCACGGGCAATACCGGCCGAAACGATCTGGGAAACAGCATAGTTCAAACTCTTGAGTTCCTCACTGTAAATGTAGGTAGCACCGGTGGCGTTCCACAGACCTTGGAAACAGAACACGATCAAGGTCAACCAAGCGGGTTTTACCATGGGCATAACAATGGTCCAGAAAATACGCATTTCGCCGGCACCGTCGATTTTGGCGGCTTCGATGATAGCGTCTTTTACCATAGCTTCCATATGTTGCTTCATCAGGTACAGACCCAACGAACCGGAGAAGGCGGGCAAAATAATGGACCAATAAGTATCGATCAGTCCTAAGTTTTTCATAACCATAAAGGTGGGAATCCCGGTTACGGCCGTGGTAAACATCAAGGACAATACAATGATTCGGAACACAAACCCGGAGCCGTAAAACCGCTTTTTGGACAAAGAGTAGGCAGCCATAGAAGCGATAATAACGTGGCCGGCGGTACCGACGATAGATACAAACAGGGTGTTGAAAATGTAGCGGGAAAAAGGAACCCAAGAATCGTTTAAGTTTTGGAACAAGTCTTGGAAGTTCTTAAAGGTAGGATTGCTAACCCAAAAACGAGGAGGGAATATCCACAATTCGTCAAGCGGTTTCAAAGACTGAATGATTGCGTAGTACATGGGAATTACCATGAGGAACGCAAACAACAGAACGATGACCAACAGGGAGATATCGCCGCCGGCAGAACGGTTAACACGTGATTGTTTCACTCTTGCCATGCTTAGTTACCTACCTTTCTGATCATTTTTTGGATTACCTTGTTACAAACAACCATCAAGAGGAACAGCAAGGTAGCAATAGCAGAGGCATAACCCATTTCAAACCGTTGTCCACCGTAGTCGTTCAAGTGGTGCATGATGGTATGTACAGCGTAACCGGTACTGGGGAAGCCAACCAAGCCGTCGATGGTAGGTCCAATGCTGAAGGCGCCGGTAATACTCATAACCGCCGAGAACATAAGGGACTCTTTCATCAGGGGCAGGGTTACAAACCACAGTTCTTGCCAACGGTTGCGAACACCGTCAACCGCCGCCGCTTCGTAATAAGAACGGTCAACACCTTGGAAACCTGCAATAAAGTTAAGGAAGGAGGTACCCAAACTGGTCCAAAGCAATACAACGATAACCAACGGCATCATGTAGTTGGTGTCTTGGAACCACAAAATCGGTGAGTTGATCGCCCCTAACTTGATCAACCAAGCGTTGATAAAGCCGTAGCTGTCGCCCGAGAACAACAGGGTAAAGATCAAGTACGCGTTACCCGAAATAGAGGGTGCGTAGAACATCAAGGTCAAAACCGCACGTACCTTGGGAGTGAATTCGTTCAGTGCCCATGCAAAGAAGAAGCACATGAGGTAACCCACAGGACCGGTAACACCTGCCAAAATAACGGTGTTACGTACAGCGGTCAAGAAAATATCATCTCGCAGGAACAAGCGAGTGTAGTTTTCCATACCCACAAAGTTGGGGTCTTGGATCATGTTAAAGTCAGTAAAACTATAGTATATGGAAATAACAACCGGAATTACCGTAAAGCAAACAAACAAAGCAAAGAAGGGCAAGACCATCATATACCCTACCCGATCGTTCCAAATACGGGTAGCGACCTCTTTGCGGGTCAGTTTGCGACGCGGTTCATCGTCACGATTGCGTTTGAACAGCTTCATAATTTTTCCCTCAATTCATATCACAAATGGCTTTGGTTATTTTCCGGCAAATTCTGCTTGTTTTCTCTTCAGCTCTTCGTCGATCATTTTTACGTAGTCGAGAAGTTCTTCACCGGGATCCCCTTCGTTATTCACGCATTCCAAGAAAGCGAAGTTGATGTAACGACCAAGGATGTAACTGCCGGGGTACTCGGGCAAGGCTCTTGCTTCGTCCCAAGCAGCCGAAATTGCATTAAAGTCTTTGGTACTCCAGGGCAATTGTCCCGCCGCCTCTTTGTTAGCGGTGTTGTAACGAGAAGCCGTGCCCAAAATACTTTCAATTTCACGACCATATGCTACTTGAATATCGGTACTGGTCCACCAATCCAGGAAGTCCCAAGCCAGTTCGGGATGTTTGGAGGAAGCCAAAATTACCGAAGCGGTACCGGATGCCAAGGTCAATTGGGTTTCAGGTTTACCGTCTTTGTCTTTGTCCACACCGGGTACCTTGGTAAAGCCCCACAAGCCCTTAATTTCAGGAGCAAATACGCTCAATTGGTTGTATTGGGTGTATTCGGCAATACCAATGGGAGTTTCACCGGTACGGAAACGGTTGGCAAAGTCATAGGTTACAAGGCAATTGTAAGCGGTAAAGAATTCGGTCCATTCACGGAAGATCTTTACAGCACCGCTTTCGGGAGTCAAAGCCGAAACCGCTTCACCGTTGCCCAATTCGTTGTAGAAGCTACCACCGTTTTGATAGAGCAAGGTACCGTAGGTGGTCATAGCAGAGGGGATACCGAACTGCATGGAATTCATGTTGAGCTTTACAATGCAGTCGTATACTTCTTCCCAAGTGTCGGGGATTTCCATTTCCAACTCGTTCAAAATGTCTTCGCGATAGAACAACATGGGGAACGAGAAGGTTTCGGGCAGACCGTAGGTCTTACCTTTATATTGGTAAGGACGGGTGATGTGTTCGTTCTCGTATCGGTTCAGCACTTCTTCAAAACCGTCGAACTGAGACATGTCGACCACAGCACCACGAATGGCATAGTTCATGGGGTCGGTAGCGGCTACACC
>JAFYMD010000187.1 GCA_017556785.1 Clostridia bacterium
AAAGCCAAATGGGTCAAGTAATCGTTGCTTTTTGGCACAAGTTTTGTTATACTGAAAAAAACGAATGAAATGAGGCGTAACAATGGCTTGTGACAACCAACAAAAAGACAAATGCCCATGCACCTACCCATGCTCGCATCATGGGAAATGTTGCGAATGTATTGCATATCATCTGCCGAACGAATTTCCTGCTTGCTTTTTTTCAAAAGAAGGCGAAGCTACCTATGATCGCAGTTTTTGTATGTTAAAAAAGGATCGTGAAAAAAGATGATCAGACCTATTACCAAAGCCGACCGCAACACATTTATCATTTTTTCAAAAGCTTTTTATTCTTCAACCGCAGTATGTCACACCATACCGCAAGCATATCACCTCAAGACCTTTGAGCATCTTATGGAAAGCAATACCTATGCCCAAGGCTATATCATAGAATACGCCAACAAGCCGGTGGGTTACGCTTTAACCGCTAAAACGTTTTCTCAAGAAGCAGGTGGCTACGTTATTTGGATTGAAGAACTGTTCGTATTGCCGCCTTATCGCAACAAAGGTCTGGGCACGGAATTTTTCCAATTTGTCAAACAACACCTTGAGCCAACCGTCGCACGCATTCGGTTGGAAGTAGAGCCAACCAATACCGCCGCCATTCGTTTGTACGAAAAAATGGGGTTTCAGGCTTTACCGTACACGCAAATGACCAAGGAATTAAATTAAAAAGCAAAATGTCACTTGAGCCACAGGAATTGTTTCTGTGGCTTTTTTGTATATTTTTCCCCAATTCGGATCATACTACCTTTGAAAATTACAAAAGGAGTATGCAATCATGGGAAAAATTAAATTTGATAAGCCAAAGCATATAATCAAAAACAAAACCTTTTACATTGCTCTTACCGTATCGTTGGTCGCAATGGGTATTATTTCTTACATGGCGGTAGCCAGGTTGCGTCACTTAGACAATTCCGCCACCCCTGCTCCGGGGCCGATCGTCTCGATTGCCGAAACCGACAAACCGATTGACAACGTCCCCTACCCTGAAACCGATAAAAAAACCGAATCGGAAATTGATCCCGAATCGCAAGATTTTACAGCTGTTCCATCGCCACGATTTTTAACCATGCCAATCACAGGGAAAATTCTGAAGGATTTTAACGATCAATCCTTGCAATATTCTCAAACGTATCAAGATTGGCGACTGCACCTTGGAGTTGATATCGCAACCGACCGTGGCAATACCGTTTATGCCTGCGGAGACGGTTTTGTGGAAGATATCTATCAAGATGACACCTTGGGATTGGTGGTCGCCATAGACCACAGCGATGGGATGATTGCATATTATTGCGGCTTGGATGATCCCACCACGGTAAAAATCGGTGATATCGTAGAATCGGGAACTCCCATTGGTACCGTCGACACAGTTCCTTGTGAAAGCGTGGAACAAAGTCATTTGCATTTTGAAATAGAAATCGACGGCGTACCCGTATCCCCGTTGGAAACCATTGAAGCATATCAGCCGCCCGTATGATGAATCACGCAATATTTAAGCGTTGCATGACGCGTCGCGGACTTATTCGTACCCTTAGTTTTACCACTTTTATCATTGTCACACTAATCATTGCGTTGATTGTTTCCTTGGTCACAGCCGCACAATATCGAATGCGATTGGAATACACCTACGAGCGAGGTCTGTCGGAATTAGCCGAACATTTGGTTCACATTGAAACCACGTTAACCAAAGGATTATATACCGGAACCGCTTCGGGTGCTACCAAACTGGCAATGCATTTGCAAAGCGAAGCTAATGCCGCCAAGGTATGTTTAACCCAAATTCCCACACAAGGTATACAGTTGGAGAACACCTATCGTTTTTTATCTCAAGTTGGAGAATATGCCTTGTCGCTCGCCAATACCATGAAGCAAGGAAACACGCTCACCAATCAGCAACACGGTACAATGGTTCAATTGTCGAACTATGCCAAGGAAATCCGAAGTTCCATTGATATGTTGTGTAACGAAATGAACGGAACCGGAAAATGGAAAGAGCATATTGACAGTAGTCTTCGCTCGCAGTCAGACAACGACAATTGGGAAAACGACCTCAATCACTTGGAAGAGTCTTTAAAAGATTTCCCCACCCTACTATATGACGGGCCGTTTTCCGAGCATATTTTGCAACCAACTCCCCTGCTGTTGCAAGGGTTGCCCATGCTTGATGAAGCAGACGCAAAGGTGATTGCCGCGAAAGCAATGGGATGTACAATCAATCAGTTAACCGACGGTCAATTGCAACAAAACAACGTCTTTCCCTGTTACATTTATACGTGGGAAAGTAAAACAGTCGCCATTACGCAACAAGGTGGTATTGTCAGTTTTCTGTATAATACAAGAGACATTACCGACACCAAACTTCAGTACGACCAATGCATTTCCATTGCAGAAAAATATCTGAAATCAACCAATTCGGGTTTATTTAAAGAGAGCTACTACACCGTAGCGGAAGGTGTATGCTTAATTAACTTTGCCTATGTTGAGCATGGGGTTATTTGCTACCCCGATTTAATCAAAGTGGGTGTTGCTTTGGACACAGGCGAAATCGTCAGCTATAACGCACAAGGGTATATCATGAATCATGTGAAACGTAGTCTACCAACACCCAAGCACACAGCCGAGCAAGCACAAACGATTTTATCGCCCTACCTTACAGTCAAACAAACCAACACAGCAATCATTCCCACCGATTCCAGGACACCAAAAGTATGCTATGAATTTTTGTGTGTCGGTGATCAAAAAGATGAGATTTTGGTCTACGTCAACACCGAAACGCTGGAAGAAGAGGAGTTGTTAATTTTATTAAAAACCGATGGTGGTACCTTAACCCTATAAAAACAAAACTCCGATCCGTATACATGGATCGGAGTTTCACGTTTACCAAATACCGCCGTCCACCCCAATGGTTTGGGCAGTAATATAACCTGCACGATCTGAGCACAAAAACTCGATCACGTCGGCCACTTCACGAGCAGTACCCAACCGCATCAGCGCTGTTTCATCGGCCAAGTTTTGTTT
The DNA here is from genome assembly GCA_017556785.1 of Clostridia bacterium. Classification (GTDB taxonomy): domain Bacteria; phylum Bacillota; class Clostridia; order Oscillospirales; family Acutalibacteraceae; genus UMGS1484. Next base: position 3,061 of record JAFYMD010000187.1, read on the forward strand.
GTCCTCTGCAGACAAATGGGCATTCATTTGAGTATCGATCACCCCGGGACAAACACAATTCACCCGTATTCCGGACGGTCCCAACTCCTTGGCTAATGCTTTGGAAAAGGCGATGATCGCACCCTTGGAAGCAGAATACACCGTTTCGCAAGAACCACCTTTTTCGCCCCATATCGAGGAAAGAGACACAATAGCGCCCCTATGGGCAGCCACCATATACTTTGCCGCCTGTTGACAGCAAAGAAGCGTACCTTTCACATTGACGTTCATCACATAATTATATTCATCTTCTGAAATATCGGTCAATAATTTCTGCGGCAATGCAACCCCCGCGTTACAAACCAAAGCATCAAGGCCACCCATTTGGACAACCGCACGTTCGAACAATTCTGCTACCTGTTTTGCGTCGGAAATATCGGCGCAAATCCCGATTATTCCGGGATATTGCTGTTGCAATCTTTCCGCTTCTTCATGATGAGAGTGGTAGCAAAAAGCAACTTGCCATCCCCGTTCATAAAACCGAGCCACCGTTGCCGCACCGATTCCCCGACTTCCGCCGGTAATCAACACCCGTTTAGCCATGATAAAACTCCCTAACCGCCTCAAAAAAACAATCGGCATTTTCAAGAGAAGCATCGGGGGGGATATCACATCCGGATGAGGGAATAAAGTTCGGCTGATGACCGTGGGTCTGCAACAGTTGAATGGTGTCTTGTTTCATTTGATCGATATCGCCGCTTTTGAAGCAAACTACGGGAGAAAGGTTCCCCGCATACATCACCGTCTCGGGTATGGCCTCTTTGATTTCACGCAGATCAATGGCATCTCCAAA
>JAFYMD010000005.1 GCA_017556785.1 Clostridia bacterium
CTTGGGATTGCTGATTACCACGTTCATAGAGAAAGAGTCTTCTCCTTCGATACGGGGCAAGCGCATTTCATAGCCGTATCCCGTTTCGGTTCTGAAGGCCGCAAAATTCGTGGGATCGGATAAAAAGGCATTCTTTTCGTTGATGATATACAAAGACGGTACCGTTCCGTTGGCCAACGTATAAAAATAAAAGTCGTAACATCCTTCTGCTTGATCATCTTGATACGGAATACCCATAGGATTGTTGTTGGGGTCCAAATTCACGTAGGTAATAATGCCGTCATAACAAGTTTCATCAGAAACCCCAAACTTTGCGCCATCGGGATATTCCATGATCTCATCATCCATCACCTCTACGTAAACGTAGGAATAATTTTCATCTGCAAAGGTATAGATCATACCGTAAACGTCGGGATCATTTCCCAAAATATTGGACGCACTACTCATATCATACTCTTGAGAGATATCGTAGCCGGTGCCTTCGTCGTAGGCGTTGTCCAGTTTACCGTCAATTTTGATGGGCGAAGACAAGTTATTGATACGGTTGATGGCGGCAAATAGTTTTTTTGCCAATTGTTCATCCACGTAGGAGCGAAGGTCACCCAATTCATCATAGGCTGCTTTGGCCTGATCGACCGTTTCTTTTTCCTCTAAATCAATCTCGTCGGGCAAAACGGAAATCATGGCTTCGACCTCTTCGATTGCTTCGGATTGTTGTTGGGCTTTGATGTCTAACATCCGTTGCAAAGCGCCGTTGTAGCGGGCAATCAATGCCGAATCCAACCGAGTTAACCAACCGGCGGGTACCGCTTCTACCACGGCTTTTACCTCATCTACCAAACCTTGATCTTCTACTTTCAAGGTAGCGGGATTTTCGGGCAAGCGTTGAATTGCTTCTCGAACAGCAACCAATTTACTTTCGTCTGTCACTACGTTCGGATCCACGGCAGAGAGATCCAAATGGGTAGTAGGATTGGCAAACCGAACCATTTTATTTGCCCCAACGGATAAGTAGTTGTTGCCGTAAGAAACGGTGTACGCTACGTCAACATAGGCAACAGGTCCAAAGGTGAAGCCATCGGCCTCTCCACGAGAGAAACAAAACTCATACGCACGGGTTGCATCGGTATTGGTAGAGCGAATGGCTTGCAGTTGTGCGGGCTTAGAGTTCGATTCATTACCGGAATTTAAATAATAGGCATATTCCCCGCCACCGGGCAGGTTGAAAATTACACCGCCGGAACCCGATTCATAGGCTTCCGACACATAATAGAATCCATCAATGGTCACAACGTTATCGGGATCATAATAATCCACCCAAACATAAACGTGGGTGTCGTCCCAATAGTAATAAGAACGCATAAAAATATGATTCTCGTTTCCTTTTTTGAGACCGCCTTGACCGGTGTAGGCGGTGGAGATTTCGGTCATTTTATCAGCGGTGTAAGCCGCTTCTTTATACCCGTCTACTTGACCGGGAATGGGTTCGGGGTCGGGTACATCGGGATTGGGAGTGGGTTCATCGGGATTAGGATCGGGGTCAACCGGATTTTCCGTTTTGTTGGTATCGGCAGAATCGTCGAACCAAGTGGTATCATCGGTAAAAGAAACCACTTTGGCGTAGTCGCCACCTTGATAAAACGCGGTGTAAGAAACAATATAGTTAGCTGCACCGTAAACCACAGGGTGAATCAAAAAGCCATCGGCCCCGTTGTGAGGGAAAGCAAATTCATAAGAACGAACCCCTTCGGCGGGCGCAGCAATAGCAAATTGCAAATTCGCATTGGAATTAGAGCAAGCACCGGTAGACACGTTGCACGACCACTCGCCGCCACCATTTTGATAAATGGCGTCGGTGATATCGGTACTCGCACGGAAGTAGAAGCAATCTAACATAACCACCGTTTGAGGATCATACACATCCATCCATACATACACGTTGGTGTCGTCCCAATAATAATAGGTCTTGCTGGACACGTTGTACGGGTTTTCAACCAGTGAACCACCGTAGCCACCGTAGGTAGTGTTAACAATCATCGACTTTTCGTTGGTATAAGCCGCTTCTTTTACGCCATCCGGCATGCCTGCTTCAGCCATTGCAAACACCGGCAGACAAGCAAGAAGCATTGCCAATACCAAACTAAATACTAACACTTTTCCGAAAAACTTTTGCATAATTCTTCCTCACTTTCAAAGATTGATTATTTCCTTATGAACCGGGAATTCTTCCACCGTCATAGTGGTTTTAACATCACGGCATCATTTGCCGTCATCTTTTGGCGGGTTATCTGTTTTTTTCACCCAAAACCTCTTTGGCAAGGGTAACTATACCGTTGATCACGGCAGGCTCTGATTTGGGAGAAAACTCGGGCAATCCATACCAGTGACAAGCGCCGCCTGCTTCGTAGCCGCCTGCTTCGGCTTCGGCTTCGGGGCAAAGATAACTATAGGTGCCGTTGGCATACCCAATCACCAAGCAGTTTTCAGGTGCAATACCCAACTCACACAAGCGTTCTTCTAACGCGTTGCCGGTAACGGTAAGTACCTCAAAGGGAAGAAAAGCAAATATCGCTTGTCCCCCGATTTGTAATATCTGTAAGTCTACCGTAATGGTAGGATTGGTTTCGCCACCATTTACCAATCGCAATGCTTTGGCGTGCCACAGCACTTCTCCTTCGGTATGGCGGCGAGCATCTTGGTCGTGCATAATCGGTCGCAATTGTTGGGTAAATGCGGCAAGAGATGCTTCCAACTGTTCTTTATCGGGGTAAGACATAGGGATTTTCACCCGTTCAAAACGAGCTGCCACCTCTCCGCGTACCGCTTTGCCTGCTTTCTGGTCTTGCAAGGCGGCAAAAACCAAATCGGCAAGTTGACCGCCTACCCCTTCAATGCCTTCGTCCCCTGCGGCGGGAGGATTGATATCCGCCCCACGGCTTTGCAAATATAAAAAAGGAACGTCGGGGTATTCTTCTCCACCGCGACGGGTAAGTTCCCCCGGAAAATCGGCACTAATGGTGTAATCCATATGGCTGACCGCATGGCAAGAAGCGTTGACCAATACCCCTTTCAGATTGTTTTCGGTATCATAAAAGCCGCAAGTCCATACGTTGCGGTTAATATTTTCTTTGCCTCTACGGTTAAAAGGTAGGTTAAAGCCTTCCCGTTTATCAAAGCGGAATTCCCCTTCGGTCATATTGCTTTGAGCGGTGAGGATTGCCTGCGAAATTTGTTCGCCAACCCCATTCCAATACAAGGTGTTCATGGGCAATTCCAACACCCCGCAAGCAGGCGCCGCGTGGGTATGGGTGGCGCATAATGCCACCTGTTCATAGGTGAATTCGGTTAAAGCGCCAATCATATCGCACAAACGGTCTTTCAACCATTGGTTCAGCCCGCAAACATCCATACTCACCAAGGCAAAAGGTTTGCCACCGCCTTGCATTACGCACACTTTGGCAAAAATAGGGTCTCGTACCCCTTCGGCAGGTCGCACCCGATGACCGTAGCCATCCAAAAAGACCGAATGAGGTAACGCGGGAGTAATGTCGACCTGTGCAAAGCCACATTGTAATTGTGTCATATTCAATTCCTCCTTAGGAAGCGCCAAAACCCGCCCCTATTTTGGGCAGGTTGGCGGCATATTATTTTGCGGTTAGTTTTTTGTAATAATCGGTTTGAAAGAAGGGGGCATTTGCCATAAAAGCACGGGTTTGTTTCACACCAATCCCTTCGTCGGTAACCACTTGGCTCAGTTGTGCCAATCGGGCGGGGATTAAACTTGCTTGAAATTCTGCCACCCGCAGGTCTCCGCCTACAATATCATCAAAGGTCAAGGTAGCGCCATCGCCCATGGGACGACCACAGTTATGATAAGCGTAAAACAGGTCGAAATCTTCTTTGCTATCGGTAAGAACCCCGCCGCAAAGACCAAGATCCAACACACAGCCTTGGGACATATCCACCACACAGGCATCTGCCAAACGGCAAACCGATTGCCCGTCTGCTTTCGCGCCCCAGGTGTCCCCCAAGTTCAAAATAAAATACAAGTTATGTTCTTTGCAATAAGCCGACAAAGCAACCACGTCACAAGGATAATCGGCAATCACCGCTTGCAAATTTTGCCCTTCCAGCATGGCAACAGACAAGGCTTCTTGCTTGCCGCAGCCGACAAACA
>JAFYMD010000021.1 GCA_017556785.1 Clostridia bacterium
AAATTGCGGGAGCAGGGTTCGCGCCACCGGGCAGGTTGTCGTTTTCATCATAACCGCACCAAACAACGCTGACATAGTACGGAGTGCCACCTGCAAACCAACAGTCGTGCTTATTGTCAGTGGTACCGGTTTTCCCGAACAAAGGCCAGCCACCCAAAGAGGCCGCGCCGCCGGTTCCCATTGTAATAACCGTTTGCATCAATTCATTCATAATATCGGCGGTTTCAGGGGTAATACTGGTAGAACCTTTTTCTTGATGCTTCAGCACCAATTCGCCCATAACGTCATATACAGCATAGTAGGTAGTCGGTTCATAGTAGTTACCCAAGTTTCCAAAGGTTGCGTATGCGGCGGCCATTTCAGTAACGTTGGCACCATATACCATACCTCCCAAAGCCATGGCGGAGAGAGAAATATCAGACAAGGTCGTTCCGTCTTCCAATACCTTTTCACCCACCAGCGTGGTCAAGCCAAATCGTTTTTTAAGGAAATCATAACTGCGATAAGGCGTCAACGCGTTACACACCTGCGCCGAAGGAGAGTTAAGAGAGCTTTGGATTGCTTTTTGAATGGTTACCAAATTACCGGACCCTGCCGCTTTCGGGTAGTATCCGCCATTGGGCATTTTTACGTGGAAATCATGAACCAACGTGGAAAAAGTCCATTTGTTGGATTCGATAGCGGGCGCATACACCGCCAACGGTTTAATAGATGACCCGGGTTGCCGCATCGTGGGATAATAGGCACGGTTCACCACACGGTCAGCGGTTTTTTCACCAACACCACCAACAATTGCTACCACGTGACCGGTATAGTCCATAATGGTTTGCGCCGATTGTGCTCGCAAATCTTCGCTATTGATGGGGAAATTCTCGGGATTTTCAAAGGTTTCCTCCAGCATGGTTTGCACTTCTTGGTCAACGGTAGCATAAATACGATACCCACCGGAATATACCATGTGCTCCGCCTGTGCATGTGTCCAACCTTTTTTCTCCATCAAGTCGGCAATCAAATCATCGATCAACGTATCAATGAAATAACTGTTTGTCTCCTTTTCGGCAGCATTCATTTTTGAACGTTGCTCCTCGGTGGTTAAGGTTAATTCTTGTTTTAGTGCCTCGTCATGTTGCTGCTTGGTAATATACCCTTCTTCCTGCATGATCGACAAGCAGGTTTCCCGACGTTCTTTATTGTCTTTGGGACCGTCGAGTGGATTAATAGCTCCGGGCGTTTGAATGGTTGATGCCAACGACGCACTTTCGAGCAGCGTAAGATCGGCGGGCTCTTTGCCGAAATAATACCGTGCGGCAGTCCCGATTCCGTAGCAGCCATTACCAAAATAAACGGTATTAACATACCACTCCATAATGGTGGATTTGGGATAATCTTTTTCAACCTGTTGCGCTTTTAATATCTCACGAATCTTACGGTCAAAACTGATCTCGTCATCTTGCGTCAAGTTTTTGATCAACTGCTGCGTGATGGTTGAACCACCCTGCCGTCCTCCGTAAATGTCAACAAAGCTGTTTACCAAAGCCCCCAACGTACGCTTCCAGTCTACCCCGTCGTGTTGATAAAACCGTTTGTCTTCAATCGATACAACAGCATCGATCATGTACGGTGACAAATCGGTATAGTCACACCAAACACGGTTTTGCCCTTGGTGCAATGCGGCGATTTCCTCCCATTTACCCTCGGAGTTTTTCGCATATACCAAACTGGTAAACTCTAAACTGCTACCGGCGGTCGCTTGTTGATCCAAGCCTTGTTGTTGCCAATAAAACAAGTCCAACGGAACTTTATTTTCAGGATTGTCCAATTGATCACCGATCCAAACCACCAAGCCTGTTGTTACAATAGCACCGGTCAGAACAAACACCAAAAACAAAGATAACACCGTTTTGCCGATAATCCCTAACGTCTTACGCAATTTGGATTTCGGTTTTTTATGTTTTTTGCTTTTTTGCTTCTTTTCTTTAGAAAGAGAACCATCCTCATTCGACTCGGGTTGATCCCCTTCCGAATTTTCGTTCGCAACAACCTCATCTTCCGTCAAAGCGGAAACGAATTCGCTGTCTTGTTCTCCCTCAAATAATTCGCTGTGAACCAAATGATCGGAAGAAGAAAAGATATCTTTGTCCGATTGCAAAGCATCGATACTCCATGGATCCACTTCCGGCTCAGACTGATCTGAGTTACTGAAAATATTATTGTTTTCATCAAACTCCGACATATTGATTGCTCCTTTCGCGATAATTCGCAAGGGAGTTAAAGCATACTCCCGTGTAGTTAAATCCGTTTAGACCATATGTCTGCTATCTTATTATACCACACTTTTCCAAAAATAAAAGTTACAAAATTTTAACCTTTTCACAAGTGGACTTGCAAAATGGAAAAAAGCCGCCATATATATAGACAATCGCATAAAAAAAGCGGTGAAAACTTTAGTAGGAGTGAAATTATGCTGTCATATTTATTGGGATTTGGGTTATTGAATGTAATTTTTCTGGCATTACACGTCACAAACACAGGAACCTTTCCACGCCCACTTTCTGCAAAAGAAGAAGCGGTTATGTTGGAACGATTTGCCGCAGGAGATCAAAAAGCGAGAGAAAAATTAATCGTACACAATTTACGGTTGGTGGCACACATTGTAAAGAAATATTATGCTTGCGGCAAAGAACAAGACGACCTAATTTCCATAGGAACAATCGGTTTGATCAAAGGAATCAATACCTTCAATGCGGAAAAAAGCATAAAATTGGCAACCTATGCATCCCGTTGTATCGAAAATGAAATTCTCATGAGTTTACGCGCCGACAAAAAAACCGCCGGTGACGTATTGTTTAACGATCCCATTGATTTTGACAACGAAGGGAATCCCCTGACCCTTTTAGACATTATTGCCGACGACAACGATATCCCCGATGCCATTGACTTGAAAATCAAGGCGGAGCACTTAATGGAACACATCCAAACCGTTCTGAGTCCACGAGAGAAAATGATTATATTTGAGCGGTACGGTTTGAACGGAGCCCAAGAAAAAACCCAAATGGAGTTGGCACACCAGCTTAATATTTCACGTTCCTACGTCAGCCGTATAGAAAAAAAGGCGCTGAGCAAATTGCGCAGCGCCTATTTAAAGTCCTAATTATGAATAATCTGTATATTCGGCGTACTGATCTTGCCAATACGAGGTGTGACCTTTTTCAATCTCAACACTTCCCCAATATTGCCTTTCCGGGGGATCACCACCAAACAGTTCTTGGTTGATCGGCAGATCCTTAAAAAATTCGGTATACGTACACCCTTTGGTAAGATATCCGTTGTACATACCGGTTTTTTGATAACTGTAACCATTATGGTAACCCGCAAGTTGGTGGATGTTCTGTGTCCAGCCCTCGTCGGCATAAAATCGCTCGACAAAATCGGAGCTTTCATGACTGGTAAAGGCGGCCAGCATTAAATAATGGATCGCACCATAGGTTTCTAATGATTCTTTTTCGGTGGGAATGCTGATGTGCCCTGTCACTTTGCAACCAATGTTAGGAGCGGTGTCGACTGTTTCTTCCCACGTTATATTTGTAACCGAAAAGCCACACTTTAATTGTAAAGTCAGAAAAGCCCCGCAACTTTTTGCGTCGAAAAAATACGGGTAAAACTCGATCGGTCGCTTTTCATATGTTTCCACGCAGTATTCCGGATGCCCGATATTTTCAGCGGCACGATTCCAAGCGGCAATACGAGCGGGAATCTTTGGCAAAGCACGCTGGTACATTGTTTCTTGGGTAGAAGGCAACGAATACCCCGAAGAGACGTTTTCTTGTGAAGACCCGGTGGAGGGAACTGTGGAATTCGTGGTGGAAACAACAGGTTTCGAGGGAATCGTAGTGTTAATTGGCAATGAGGTTGACGGAGCAACAGACGTGTCGAAAGACGAGATCCCATTTGCAAAATTCGATCCTTGTGGTTGTGAATACATATCCGAACCAATTGCTTGCGCGTGGGAACTGTTTGATATCACCCCTGACAGCGTTGTTTGTGAATCGGTCAAAGACTCAACAAAACTCGCAGAAGCCGCTGAATTGGAATTAATCGGCAACGACGAAGTTGACCCAAACACCCACCACAACAGAACACCAAATAAAACGACGATTGCCAAAATACAAACCAACAATAGCCACCGTGATTTGAAAGAAGCGACAGGAACAACCGGTATTTCTTTTTGTACCAACGATTGCATACAATACGGGCAAAAAGACAACTCAGCCGGTAGTTCTTTGTTGCAATAAGGACAATTTTTTAATTCCACATAACCGCTCCTTTCTTTGAAATTTCATTTTAGCATATTCCTGACCAAATGTACTAAGCAAATTGCTTAGTTTATAGTTTTAATAATGCATTTTTGAGTTGCGCCGCTGTTTGATATCGTTTGCTTGGTTCCATTTGTATACACTTTTCTACAATCTTTTTGATTTTCCCCTTTGCCATATCCGAAGAGGGATGTACCCCCGTCAGCAAAACATTGAGCAAAACACCCATTGCAAAAATGTCGGTTCTGGCATCACTTTGTCCTACGCCAAACTGTTCGGGAGCGGCATACTGTACCGTTCCTAAAATCGCCGTATCACCCGCCTGCATAGGTTTGTAGATTCGTGCGGCATCCAAATCCATTAATACCACCTGACCCTGATTGGTCACCATGATATTTTCCGGTTTTATATCCCGATGGATAATACCCAAAGAATGAAGAACCGACAATGCATCGCACACCGCCAAACCAACCGATTTGGCACCATTCACGGAATACAAGTCCCCTTGTAAAATATCATGCACCGTAATGCCGTCGATATATTCTTCCAACACAATACAGTTATCATCTCGGCAAACAGCCTCATATACTTTAGGTAAGTTGGGATGTTCTACTCCCAACAAAAGTTTATAGACGTCGCATTTTCCCGTAAAACGGCGACAAATCAAATCGGTATTTAAGCGATTATGCCGCAAACGAACAATTTGCTTGGTCGGCGTTTGTTTCAGTACCGCAATCGTCTGATATTCCTGTTGCAAAACTTGGTCTATCCATTCCATTGATATCACACCTTTCTGCAATATTTGTATTATATCATATTCACACGCGGAATGCTACATTTTTTTATTGCATTGCAAAACAAGAAATGATATACTGACCATAGAAAGTGAGTGGTTGTTAATGACCTACATCAAAACAGATGATTTACTCGGTTCTTTGCGCAATACAACAACGTTAGATGATTACCTCACCAGTCAAAAGCAGCATTTTCTTGATACTGAGCTACCCGGATTGTTGGAACGTCTTTGCGATCAAAAGCAAATGTCCAAAGCGCAAGTTTTTCACGGAGCAGAATTAAACGAAATATACGGCTACCAAATTTTTGCCGGCAAACGACGTCCCTCACGTGACAAATTATTGTGTATTGGGCTGAGTTTGGGTCTCAACGAAGATGAGATGCAAAGTTTATTGAAATCCGCAGAAATGGCACCGCTGTATCCCAAATTAAAACGAGACAGCATTATTTTGTTTGGATTCATGAAAAATCAGTCGGTGATGGAAGTCAATCAATCGCTGTTTGCCAACAATTTAGAAACCTTATAATCTCCTCTTACCTACGATTCAAATACCACTGCGACATATTGTTTTTATCAATTTATAACGATGTCCGGACCTATTAACACCGCCCAAATGGGTGTTGTTTTTTTGTAAAAACTTGCAATTTCATCTTGTATTAGACATACATTTTTGCTATACTTAAAGATATATAAATGTTTGTATTGATATAGAAAGAAGATGAAATGTATGATTTCTGAAAAAATGCTTGCTCTCGGTACCAAACGCTCGGTGATTCGGGAGATTTTTGAATACGGCAATCGCCGCAAAGCTGAAATCGGCGCCGAAAACGTATTTGATTTTTCCTTGGGCAATCCCAGCGTACCCGCTCCCCCAATCGTTACCGAAACCTTAAACGATTTAATCACCAACACTCCTGCCGCCAAATTGCACGCGTACACCACCGCCGCCGGTGATTTGGGTGTTCGCACCGCAATTGCCGACTATTTGAACGCAACCTACCGAGCAGATGCTGATCCGCAAAAGATTTATTTAACAGTAGGTGCCGCCGCATCGCTAACCGTGTCCTTGACCGCCATTATTTGCGAAGGTGACGAAGTGATCGTACTGGCGCCCTTCTTCCCTGAATACAACGTATTCATTCGTCAAGCAGGTGGTACCCCTGTAGTGGTCTCTTGTCCCGCTCCCGATTTCCAACCGGACCCCGCCGCCGTTGCCGCCGCAATCACCCCCAACACCACGGCGATCATCATCAACTCTCCCAACAATCCATCGGGGGTCGTGGTGTCGGAAGATTCTGTAAAAGCTCTGTGTGCCGTGTTGGAAGCAAAACAAAAAGAATATGGACATCCCATTTATCTGATTGCCGACGAACCATACCGTGAATTGGCCTACGATGGGTTGGACGTCCCCTATCTCACCAAATACTACAACAACACCCTTGTGTGTTATTCCTTCAGCAAATCTCTTTCCTTGCCCGGTGAACGAATCGGGTATATATTGGTGTCCTCCAAGGCGGAAGATGCCGACAACCTTTACTTTGCCGTGTGTGGAGCAGGTCGTTCCTTGGGATTTGTGTGTGCTCCCGCTTTGTTCCAATATTTAATTCCCGCTTGCCTTGGGCAAACCGCCGACGTTGCCATTTATAAACAAAATCGGGACACCTTGTACAACAACTTAACCAAAATGGGGTACACCCTTTCCAAACCCCAAGGGGCCTTTTATCTGTTTATGAAGTCCCCCATGGCTGACACCGACGCATTTTGCGAAAAAGCCAAGAAGTACGAATTGCTGATTGTGCCGGGTGCAGACTTCGGTACCCCCGACTACGTGCGGATTTCTTACTGCGTTTCTCCCGAAATGATTGAACGCTCTTTGCCTGCTTTTGAATCGCTTGCCAAAGAACTGAATTTAGGTGAATAACATGGATGCTTTACAAAAAGCAAGACAAACCATTGACGAGGTAGATCGCCAAATGGCCGAATTGTTTGAAAAACGTATGGCCGCAGTAAAAACCGTCGGTGAATACAAACAAACAAACGGATTACCTATTTTAAATGAACAACGGGAACAAGAGGTAATTGAAAAAAATGCCGATCGCATCAGCGACCCTGTTCTCCGTTCTTACTACGTTCGTTTTTTGGAAAATAATATGGCGGTTTCCCGTGCGTATCAATTTCGCCTTGCCAAAGGAATGAAGGTAGCTTATTCGGGAGTTGAAGGCGCATTTGCCCATATTGCCGCAAGTCGTATTTTTCCCACCGCCCAACTAATCGCATTCTCAGACTTTTCCGACGCTTACAAAGCAGTATGTGATGGGGAATGTGACGTGGCGGTACTACCTATGGAAAACAGTTATGCCGGCGAAGTGGGTCAGGTTATGGACTTAATGTTTTCCGGTACGCTGTCAGTAAGCGGCGTATACGAGTTGCCTATTACCCACCATTTGCTGGGTCTGCCCGGAGCAGACAAGCATCATATCCGCAAGGTTTACAGTCATCCGCAAGCCCTTTCTCAATGCGCACCTTACATTAAGCAACATCGTCTGGAGGCCGAATCCTTTGCCAACACTGCCATGGCGGCACAGTTTGTAGCCGAACAAAAAGACGCCGCTTTTGCCGCTATTGCCAGCAAAGAAACCGCCGCGCTTTATGGACTGACCGTGCTGGAGCAAAACATCAATTCCAGCCGAAGCAACACCACCCGTTTTGGGGTGTTCACCCGTGAAAACAACATGGGGCACGGCAACCACTTTATGCTCACCTACACCGTAAAGCACGAAGCCGGCGCTTTGGCCAAAACCATCAGCACCATTGGGAAACACGGATTCAATATGTGTGCCATGCGTTCCCGCCCCATGAAAGAGCTGTTGTGGCAGTACTATTTTTACGTAGAAGCTGAAGGAGATTTAAACTCCCACGAAGGAGAAGCCATGTTAAAAGAATTGGCTCCCTTATGCGACCGATTAAAAGTGGTTGGGTGTTTTGAAAGCAACAAAACCTTATCAGAAGAAGCATAAAACCGAAAGGAAGACCCTTTTATGATATTACCCTTATCTTTGGGCGAGAGAAGTTATGATATTGTCGTTCGCCGCGGTGTTTTACATCAGGCAAGCGAATTTTTGCAATTGAATCGCAAGGCATTAATTGTTACCGACGATGGGGTTCCTGCCGAGTACGCACAAACCGTAGCCGCTCAGTGCGCCACCCCTGTTTTGGTGACCCTGCCCCAAGGGGAAACCACCAAATCTATGGCATGTTTTGAACTGCTTTGCCGTACCATGTTGGAGCACGGCTTCACGCGTACCGATTGTGTAGTTGCAGTTGGCGGCGGGGTTATAGGGGATTTGGCAGGCTTTGCCGCCGCCTCATTTATGCGAGGAATTGACTTTTACAACCTTCCCACCACCCTACTTTCTCAAGTAGATTCTTCAATCGGTGGCAAGGTAGCCATTGACCTTGACGGAGTAAAAAACATTGTTGGAGCGTTTTACCAGCCTAAAAAGGTACTGATCGATCCCGACACCCTCGCTTCGCTTGATCCTCGTCATTTAGCGGCAGGAATGGCAGAAGCCGTAAAAATGTCTGCTACCTTTGACAAGGATTTATTTGAAACCATTGAGCGTGCCGACGATCCCTATACGATTGTGGAAGATATTATCATTGGATCGCTGAAACTAAAACGCATGGTGGTTGAGCAAGATGAAAAAGAGCAAGGCCTTCGCAAAGTGCTCAACTTTGGTCACACCGTTGGTCACGCAGTTGAAACCTTGTTTGGCGACCAATACTTTCACGGTGAATGTGTGGCTTTGGGGATGCTTCCCATGTGCAATTATGAAGTCCGACGTCGGCTGATTCCTCTGTTTAAACGATTGGGACTGCCTACGGTCTATCCCGAATGCAACAAAACCCAACTGATGATGGTTGCCGCCCATGATAAAAAGGCCGACGGTTTTGATATTACGGTGGTTTTTGTTCCTAAAATCGGCGAATACGAAATGCGAAAAATCCATTTCGACCAATTAGAAACCTATCTGGAAGGGGATTTGTGGAAATGAAAAACAGTTTTGGGAACGCTTTTACCGTCACTCTGTTTGGAGAAAGCCACGGGTCTGCTATCGGTGCGGTGTTAGACGGTCTTGCTCCCGGTCTTATGGTAAATGAACAGTCCATAGCAGACAAATTGGCTCTGCGTCGCCCTGCAGGAGATACTGCCACACCTCGTGTGGAAAAAGACCCTTTTCAAATCGTAAGCGGTGTATTTGAAGGCAAGACCACCGGCACTCCGTTGTGCATCATAATTCCCAACGAAAACACCAAAAGCGGTGATTATAATCGCTGTGCACCGCGTCCGGGACACGCTGATTACGCGGCTTTTGTAAAATATCACGGATTTGAAGATTATCGTGGTGGCGGCCATTTTTCAGGTCGCATTACCGCCGCTTTGGTAGCGGCAGGGGCTATTATTACCGATGTTTTATCCCAAAAAGGCGTTACCCTTGCCACCCACGTATATCGTTGCAACGAGCATTGCGATGGGCATTTTAACAATCCCATACAACAAATTGCCGCTTTGCAACACATGGCCTTTCCCTTGTTGCACCCCGAACTGGAAGAGCCTATAAAACAAGTGATTCGCGATGCCAGAGCAAAAGGTGACAGCGTAGGCGGTGTGATCGAAACCGCCGTTTGCGGCATGCCCGCAGGAGTGGGTGAACCATGGTTTGACACCGTAGAAGGGGTACTTTCTCACGCTTTGTTTTCAGTACCTGCCATTAAAGGGGTGGAATTTGGGGATGGATTTGCCCTTTGCGATATGCTTGGGAGTCAAGCAAACGACGCCTTTGCCGTAGAAAACGGCAAGATTATTACTACCACCAATCATAACGGCGGCATAAACGGCGGCATTACCAATGGTATGCCCCTTGTGTTCCGTTGTGCGGTGAAGCCCACCCCATCCATTTCCAAGTCGCAACAATCCATAGATTATGCAAGCGGGCAAGAAATTGAACTATCCACAAAAGGACGGCATGATCCTGCCATTTTCCACCGAGCTTGCCACGTAGTCAACGCAGTAACGGCTCTGACGTTGTATGATTTACTTTGCACCCGATATGGCACCGACTGGTTTACGAAAGAAGGATAATCCATGGAATACGGTTGCATCGGTGAGCATTTGACCCACAGTTTTTCCAAAGAAATTCACAATCTGCTTACCGATTATGATTATCAAATTCGGGAAGTTTCCAAAGAAGAACTCCCCTATTTTATGTCTGCTAAGCAATTCCAAGCCATTAACGTAACCATTCCTTATAAGCAGGATGTCATTCCCTTTTTAAGTGAAATCGACCCCATGGCAAAAGAAATTCACGCGGTCAATACCATTGTGAACAAAAATGGGAAGCTATATGGTTACAACACCGATTTTTACGGCATGAGCCGTTTGATCAAACACCTTGGTATGACACTAACAGGCAAAAAAGTCCTGATTTTGGGTACAGGCGGCACTGCTCATACCGCCCGTGCGGTTGCTCGCTCGAAAAAAGCAAAACACGTAATTCGAGTCAGCCGAACCCCCACCGAACAGGACACGGTGTCTTACGATCAAGTGTTAGCGCTACACAAAGATGCCCAAATCATTATAAACACCACCCCCTGCGGGATGTTTCCCGATCCTGACGGAATGCCCATCGACCCCACCGTCTTTCCTTGTCTTGAAGGAGTAGTGGATGCCATTTATAATCCCCTACGCTCCCGCTTGGTTTCAAAAGCAAAAGAAATGGGACTGCCGGCCGAAGGTGGTTTGTATATGTTGGTAGCTCACGGGGTTAAAGCGGCAGAGTATTTTTTAGATACCCATTTTGACGATTCGGTCACCGATGAAATTTTTGCCAAGATCATGGCACAAAAAGAAAACATTGTGCTTACAGGTATGCCCGGCAGCGGCAAAACCACCGTGGGGAAAATGTTGGCAAAACAATTGGGAAAACCCTTTGTGGATATGGACGATGAAATTGTCAAGCGCATCGGGTGCCCCATTACCGAATATTTTGAAAAATACGGCGAATCAGCCTTTCGCGAGGTAGAAGCCGCCGTGGCCAAAGAAACAATTGCGCCAAAAACGGGATTGGTGGTTGCCACCGGTGGGGGCGCCGTTTTGCGGGATGATAATCTGTTTCATTTCCGTCTCAACGGGAAACTGTATTTTATCGATCGACCGTTAGCTCAATTATGTGCCACAGCCGATCGTCCTACCGCCAACTCGGAGGAAGCATTACGCCAACGATTCAAAGAACGGTACGACCGATACTGTAACACTTGCGATTGCCATATTCATTCGAACGGCATTGCCACCGATGTGGCTGACCAAATTATGAAGGATTTTGTAAAATGAAACTCATGATACTAAACGGACCCAATCTGAATTTATTGGGCATTCGGGAACCCGATCATTACGGCAACGAAACTTATGCCGATTTGATCAATAAAATCAAAAACTATTGTAATGAAAAGCAAATAGAAACCGACTTTTACCAATCCAATCACGAAGGGGATTTGGTGGACGCCATTCATCGTGCTTACTTTGAAAAGTTTGACGGCATTATCATCAACCCCGGTGCTTATACCCACACTTCCATCGCCCTGTTGGATGCGGTGAAATCCACCTCTTTGCCTACGGTGGAAGTGCATATTTCCAAAGTGGAAGAACGAGAAGATTTTCGGCAGGTCAGTTACATTCGCGCCGCTTGCATCAAGACCATTACAGGACTTGGCACTGACGGATATTTGCGTGCCGTAGACGTGTTAATGACCAACGGGAAAGAAGCGAACTAAATGAACGTAGTGATTAAAAGCAGCAAGGGAATCGGAGCGGTGCAAGCACCTCCTTCCAAAAGCATGGCGCACCGTCTATTAATCGGCGCAGGGTTGGCTAAGGGAATCAGCGTAATTCACAACGTAGCACCTTCACAAGATATTCTTGCCACCATTGACTGCTTGCGGTCTTTGGGCGCTGTCGTAACCATAGACGGCGATACCGTCACGGTTACGGGAACTGACCCCAAGCAGAGGGAAAACGCTACTCTGCCCTGCCGTGAAAGCGGAAGCACCCTGCGGTTCATGATACCCTTATGTTTATTGTCCAACGCACCCTGCACCCTTACGGGTACACCGCGACTGATGGAACGTCCCCAAACGGTGTACGAAACTTTGTGCCGAGAAAAGGGTTGGCTGTTTCAAAAAAGCCAAGCGGGAATTACCCTTTGCGGACAACTGCAAGGCGGAGATTTTTCCTTGGCAGGCAATATCAGCAGCCAGTTTATTACCGGGTTGCTATACGCTTTGCCTTTAACGGGGCAAGACAGCACAATCACGTTGACAGGCGTCGTTGAAAGCCGCTCGTATATTGATTTAACCTTACAGGCATTGCGCACCTTTGGCATTGATGTTGATTGGAAAAATGAGCACACACTACACATAAAAGCAGGCAGTTATCAACCACAAGACCTAACGGTAGAGAACGATTACTCCAATGCCGCATTTTTAGATGCATTCACCCTTTTGGGTGGCAACGTAACCGTGACGGGGCTTGACCCCCAATCGTTGCAGGGTGATAAAATCTATAAAAAAGATTTTGCATCCTTGCGAGCAGGTTGCCCTACCCTTTCGTTAAAAGACTGCCCTGATCTTGGACCGATTTATATGGCAATGGGTGCGGCGCTAAACGGATGTTTGTTGACCGACACCGCCCGATTGAAAATCAAAGAAAGCGACCGCGGAATTGCCATGGCAGAAGAACTTGCTAAATTCGGTGTATCGGTAACCGTAGAAGACAACTGTATTACAGTAAATTCCTCGCCTCTGCAAAGGCCTGCTTCGCCGCTATACGGACACAACGACCACCGCATTGTTATGTCTCTTGTCGCCCTTTGCACCCTTACGGGCGGTGAAATTCGGGGTGCCGAAGCGGTAGCCAAAAGTTTTCCCGATTATTTTGAACGAATCAAACAACTCGGAATCAGTTGGAAGGAAGTCGAATCACATGGTTCTGAATAAAAACAGCCAAACCACATTTTGCATTGTAGGGCTTGGGCTAATGGGCGGCAGTTATGCCCGCGCTTTATCGGCGCGAGGTTACACCGTCACCGCCATTACCAAGGACCAATCCTCTTTGGACTTTGCTTTAAATGAGGGATTTATCACCAAAGGAGCTACCAGTCCGAAGGAAGACTTGTTGCAACAAGCCGATTTGGTAATTTTTGCATTATACCCCCATACCTTTGTGGAATGGTTACGCCAATACCAACATTTATTAAAATCGGGAGCGATTATCACCGACGTAACCGGTGTAAAAGGTTCTATTGTATACGAAATACAAAATCTGCTTCGAGATGATGTGGAATTTATTGCCGCTCACCCCATGGCAGGTCGTGAAGTATATGGGGTAGAAAATAGCGATGCCACCATTTTTAAAGGGGCGAACTACATTGTAACACCCACCGCCAAAAACACACCACAAGCGATTGAAGTATGCAAAGAACTTGGACAAGAATTAGGATTTGCCAGAATTTCTTGCCTTTCACCCGAAGAGCATGACGACATGATCGGGTTCGTATCTCAGCTAACACACTGCATTGCCGTAACTCTGATGACCTGTACCGATTGTGAAGAATTGGTGGACTACACGGGTGACTCATTCCGTGATCTGACCCGCATTGCGGCCATTAACGATGAAATGTGGAGCGAGTTGTTTTTAATGAACAAGCAACCGTTACTGGATAATATGGAAAAATTCATGGCAGAGTTTGAACGATTGCATCAACTGCTTAAACAAGAAGATCGAAACAGCATTCGTCAAATGATGCAACTGTCCACCCGCCGCAGAAAACTGTTTAATA
>JAFYMD010000022.1 GCA_017556785.1 Clostridia bacterium
GCATGCCGCATATACAACCAACATATCAACCTCTTCTTGGATCTGTTCCTGCGTCATGTCGGTCACTTGCGTTTCGATGCCGCTGTCTCCGGCTTCCACATATTTGCTCAATTCCCCGGCATCGCTCAATTCATAGGTTGTGCGATCGGTACCGTCGAAGAAATATACAATGGCAGGGGATGCGTTGTTAACAATTGTAAGGTTGCCGGATACTTCCTCAGCCCCGGACACCGTACAATGGAAGTTCAATTTTACTTTGTCGTCATTCAACACCTTTTCCGGAGCGGACAACAAATCTGCATCCGCAGGAGTGTTTTGTGATCCCTCCGCCTGTTCGTCCGACGAATTGCCGGAATCTTCTTTTTGCGTGGATGCCGTCGATTGATTTTCACTCGGTTTCGATGACGGAGCTGCCGCTTCTTCGCTGCTGCAAGCCACCAAAAGCAAAACCAATGCTAACAGCAAACACATTAATTTACTTGCCTTTTTCATAGTATTACCTCCAAAATGATACTGTTTGCGAAATTGCTTTCGCATTTACAGTTATATCACAATTTGCGATATTTGTCAATATCTCGTTTTGTGATTCATATAATAATGGTATAGGAGGTTGTTGTATGCGGATTCGAGACTTACGAGAAGATAGAGACTTGACCCAACGGCAAGTAGCTGACTATTTACACATTAAGCAAAACACCTATTCTCAGTATGAAACAGGGCATCGACAAATTCCTGCCGACACACTGGTTTCTCTTGCTTTATTTTATAATACATCGGTAGACTATATTCTTGGCGTCACCGATATCCCGCTTGCCTATCCGCGCGCCAAACAATAACTACATTTGTCATAAAAAAATGTCTTTGAGGTTAACCCCAAAGACATTTTTTATTATTCTTCTGTTTGCTCGGATTGCTCGGTGGATTGCTCTTCTCCTGCTTCAGAGGATTCCTCGTCGCTTTCCCGTTCCGCATAGGTCATATTGACCAAGCTGTCGCCATCATCCAATCGCATTACGCGAACACCTTTCGCGGTACGCGCGTAGGTACTGATTGAATCGGCAGCGGTGCGAATCACAATACCCGCCGAGGTGATCATAATAATATCTTGACCTTCGTCAATATCCCCCACAGCGGCAACGTCACCATACATAGCGGTTTTATAGTTGGTAAGACCTTTACCGCCACGATTTTGCAAACGGTAGTCGGTAAATTCACTGCGACGACCATACCCGGTTTCGGTAACAGTCATAAGCATGGCATTTTCTCGTACCAAGGCAAGACCTACCACCTCATCGCCCTTTTCATCGCTTAAGGTAATGGCTTTTACCCCGCGAGCGGTACGACCCACCAAACGAGCATCGGTTTCGTGGAAGCGAATGGCCATACCTTTTTTGGTGGCGACCAACAAATCTTGGTTGCCGTCGGTTAAGCGTACCCAGCGCAATTCGTCACCTTCGTCCAAATCAATGGCGATGATCCCGCCCTTGCGAATGTTGTCAAACGCGGCGAGGGTTGTCCGCTTAATAACACCGTGACGAGTAAGCATGTTCAGATATTGCGGCTCGTCGGGATGTTCTACTCGAAGCATTACCGTAACTTTTTCATCTTCTTGCAGAGGCAAGATGTTGACAATGTTCATCCCTTTGGCGGTACGGGTGGATTCCGGCACCTCGTAAGCCTTAATACGATACACACGACCAAGGTTGGTGAACAACATAATGGTGTCGTGAGCAAAGCAGGTAAACATATGCTCGGCAAAGTCTTCTTCCCGGCGAGTCATACCCGAAACACCGCGACCGCCACGTCGTTGGGCACGATAGGTGTCGGTGGGCAATCGTTTCATATACCCTAAGTGGGTCAGGGTAAGTACACATTCTTCGTTGGGAATCAGATCTTCAATATCTACTTCTCCGCTTACAGCGGTAATTTCGGTGCGGCGATCGTCCACAAAACGATCACGCACAACCAAAGCCTCTTCTTTTACAATGGTCAAAATGCGAGCGGCATTGGCCAAAATATCTTCCCAATCGGCGATTTTTACACACAATTCGCTTAATTCATCTTCTATTTTTTGTTTTTCCAAACCGGACAACCGCCCCAACGGCATTTGCACGATTGCGGTGGTTTGCAGGTCGTCAAATCCAAATCGATCGGCAAGTGCTTGCTTACTGTCGGCAATGGTACGGCTGGCACGAATCAGACGAATGACCTCATCGATAAAATCCAACGCTGTTTTCAACGCTTCTAAGATATGTGCCCGTTCCTTCGCTTTTTTCAAATCAAAACGAGTACGACGTTCCACAATTTCACATTGATAATCAATGTAATGCTGTAGCATTTCTTTCAAGGTCAAAATTTTGGGAGCACCGTTGACCAACGCCAACATAATCACACCAAAGGTGTTTTGAAGTTGCGTAAAACTGTACAGTTGGTTGAGCACCACTTGGGGATTGGCAGATGCTTTTAATTCCACAACGATCCGCATACCCTCTTTGCTGGAGTAGTCGGCGATTTCGTCAATTCCCTCGATCCGCTTGTCTTTTGCCAAGTCGGCCATGGACTTGATCAAGTTTTGCTTGTTGACCATGTAGGGAATTTCGGTAATGACAATACGGAAGCAATTGCCGTGACTTTCTTCTATTGTGGCCTTACCCCGCAAAATCACCTTGCCGCGACCGGTAGCGTATGCCGCACGAATACCGGCATGCCCCATGATCACGCCGCCGGTAGGAAAGTCGGGGCCTTTAATGTATTGGCACAAATCGGCAATCTCCGCCTCCGGATTGTCGATCAAATAACACATGGCATCTACCACTTCTCCCAAGTTGTGGGGAGGAATATTGGTTGCCATACCAACTGCGATCCCTTGCGAACCGTTGATCAGCAAGCTGGGAATACGAGAGGGCAAGGTCAAGGGCTCGATCAGGCGATCGTCATAGTTTGGCTGAAAGTCCACCGTTTCCTTGTCAATATCTCGGAGCATTTCCATAGCAGGCTTGGAAAGCTTGGCTTCGGTATACCGATATGCCGCAGCGGGATATCCGTCGATTGAACCAAAGTTCCCTTGTCCGTCAACCATCATATACCGCAAAGAAAAATCCTGCGCCATACGTACCAAAGCATCGTACACCGACGCGTCACCGTGGGGATGATACCGACCCAAAACCGCACCAACCGTGTCGGCGCATTTGCGATACGCTTTTTCGGGATACAGGTTATTTTCGTACATGGTGTACAAAATACGACGATGTACCGGTTTTAACCCGTCACGTACGTCCGGTAATGCACGACCGACGATAACCGACATGGAATAATCCAAATAGGATTTTTTCATTTCGCTGACAATCTCTACGTCTATGGTCTTGCCTGCGTTGTTCATAAAAATATCACTCATAAATGATCGTTCCTTTCAAGCCAATCCTTTATTCCGGTTTGGTGGTAAGTCTTGTCTTGACAATTTCTATTTGTTCTTCGGTAAGGCTTCGCTCGGGAATTACCAACAATTGACCGTTGCTCAAAATAATAACAAACAATCCTTTTTCGTGGAGCAATTGATAACTGCCGTCAAATTCTTGTTGCCAATCGTCTTTTTCGTCGGCACCGGCAACGTGAATATTCATAAGATTCTCATAAATCGACACGGTCAATTGATTGCCCGACGTGGATTTTTGAATGATTTTACGTTTCGTGCGTTTGGGCATAGTCCAAATAAAGGGTAGCATAAACAAACAGACCGCTACAATCAACCATTCGGAAAAACCAATCTTCATATCACCTTTAACAAGGTGAATAACATTCATGGTACCGGTCACACCGCCAACCAAAATGAAAATTGCGGTTTCTATGTACAAAATCCATTTGCGTTCTTTCAATTTTCCCGACACGGTAAAAGCATCGCCGACTTCTTGCTCATTTAACACAAACACCGCATCAATTTTTTCGCCCACAGGCTCGGTTTTGGACACTTCTTCCGGTTTTTCCTCATCGTAAGAGTAGTCCATTCCTTCTCCCTCTTCGTATTCGGGAAGTTCAATGGGTTGCTCGCAAAATACGCAATTCATTTTTCCTTCTTCGTCTCGCATAATCGCCTGTTCGGCACCGCAAGCGGGACAAACTACCGTTTTGATTGCCATAAAAAATATCTCCTTCCCTTACACGTCAAGATTTTGAACGTATTTGGCATTTTGTTCTATAAACTCACGACGGGGTTCCACCTCATCGCCCATAAGCAATGAAAAGATTTCGTCGGCTTTTTGAGCATCTTCCATTCGTACCCGCAAACAAGTACGATTTTCCGGGTCCATGGTGGTTTCCCACAGTTGTTTTCCGTCCATTTCACCAAGACCTTTGTATCGTTGCACGTCGCCGCCGCCCAATTGTTCCATGTACATGTCTCGTTCTTCATCGCTAAAAGCATACATTTGCTTTTTGCCCTTAAACACCTTGTACAACGGCGGTTGTGCCAAATACAAATGTCCTCGTTCAATCAATTCCGGCATATGACGGAAAAAGAAGGTCATAAGCAGGGTACGAATATGTGAACCGTCCACGTCAGCATCGGCCATGATAAAGATTTTACCGTACCGCAGTTTTTCTATGTCGAAATCTTCACCGATTCCCGTACCCAATGCCAGTACCACCGGCAACAATTTTTCGTTGGAATACACCTTGTCAATACGTGCTTTTTCCACGTTGAGCATTTTACCCCACAAAGGCAAAATCGCTTGAATTTTTGGGTCGCGACCTTTGACCGCGGAGCCCCCTGCCGAGTCACCCTCGACGATGAAAATTTCGGTTTCATTTGGTTCTTTGGAAATACAGTCGGCCAACTTGTCGGGCATTTTTGCTCTGCCGCCGGCATTTTTACGTTGAATATCTCTTGCCTTTTGAGCCGCTTCACGAGCGTTGGCTGAGGCAATGGATTTGTTAATGATAATTTTGGCAATAGCAGGATTTTCTTCCAAAAAAGTCATCAATTTATCGCTGACCAAAGAATTGACCAAGGTTCCCATAGAGGTGTTGCCCAATTTGGATTTGGTTTGGCTTTCAAATTGTGCATCGGTCAACTTGACGCTGATAATTGCAGCAATGCCTTCTTGTACGTCGTCACCCTTTAAGTTATTGTCGTTGTCTTTCAAAAACTTAAACTTTCTGGCGTAGGAATTCACAACACGAGTCAAAGCCGTACGGAACGCCGTTTCATGCGTACCACCGTCAATGGTGTGAATGTTGTTGGCAAAACTAATAATTTTAGCATCATACCCGGTAGTATAGGAAAAAGAAATTTCAGCAGAAGAATCGCCGTCTACCGTAGCAATGTAGATATTTTCCGGTAAAATGCTTTCTTTTTTCGAATTTTCAATAATATAGTCTACGTAAGAACGAATACCACCCTCGAAATGCAACAGGTCTTGCCGTCCTTCACTTTCATCGCGACGGTCGGTCAAGGTAATTTTTACCCCTGCATTTAAAAACGCTTGTTCCCGCAAACGGGTAAGCAAAATGTCGTAGTCATATTCTACCGTGTCGGTAAAAATCGTAGGGTCGGGTTTAAAGGTAACAATGGTACCGGTATCGCTACATTGACCTATTTCGGTAAGAGGTGTGACCTCGTCTCCTTTTTCAAATCGTTGTTTCACAATCCGTTTTCCGTCGTGTACTTCTACTTCAAGCCAATTGGAAAGGGCATTTACAACCGACGCACCTACCCCGTGCAAACCACCGGAAACCTTATACCCGCTTCCGCCGAACTTACCACCGGCATGCAACATGGTAAATACCATGGTAACGGCAGGTTTATTATATTTTTGATTTATACCGGTAGGAATCCCACGTCCGTTGTCGGCAATGCGAATAATATTGTCATTTAATATGTCAACCTCAATATGATCGCAATACCCAGCCAACGTTTCGTCGATTGAGTTGTCAACGATTTCGTACACCAAATGGTGCAAACCACGCTCACCGGTAGAACCGATATACATACCGGGGCGCTTACGAACCGCTTCCAAACCTTCCAATACCTGAATTTGCTCCGCGTCGTAATTTTCGGTAACTGCGGTACCAAGCATTTCTTGATTTTCCATGAAGTTTCGTTTCCTTTCCTTGGGGTGGATTTTTATAGATTACATATGTTTTACGGAAATTTACGGCGAATACGGCCGTGTATGGTAGGTAATGAAAAAGAGGACAAATACAACATTTGCTTTTTTTCTTTTTCGCTACATAAAATTACCGTTATGGGTAAATCGGTGGTAATGTCCTTGATTTCCCCTTTTTTTTGTGCCATATTGATAAAACTGCGAGAATCTTTTTTTACCGTTATACTGTCTAAGTCAAAAATTCCTATAATAGAATTTTGTGTTATTACGTGATCAGATCCTATGCTCACAAATCGATTACTCAATTGCTTGTTCATGGATCTCACCCTTTTCAATCAAAAAAGATTTTCCTTGTTTTAATCGTAAAACCGAAGCAGGATCGCAACAGGTAATAAAAATTTGGCGACCTGAAAACTTGTTTAATATAAAGTCTTGTCGGTTGCTGTCCAGCTCGCTCATAACGTCGTCCAGCAAAATCATAGGTTTTTCATCAAAATACTGAGATAAAACCTCTGCTTCTGCCATTTTTAATGCCAACGCTGCTGACCTTTGCTGTCCTTGTGAACCAAAATTTCGTGCGGATATGCCGTTTATCGTAATCTGTAAATCATGACGATGAGGTCCTACGGTGGTATATCCTAAGCGCTTATCGGTTTCTCTGGCATTTTTTAGTGCTGTTACCAGCTTTTCGTATCCTTCATTATCAGATGAAACATCTACGCCGTCATATTGTAATTCCAAGGTTTCTTGTTTACCGGAAAGTTCATAATAAAATTTCGTAGCAAACGGTTCGATTTTTTCAACATATTTTTGACGTTGTCTGGCATAAACACTACCAAGGCGAGCAAGAGAATCTTCCCACAGATCCAACAACCCTTCCATATAACCGGGGGTGTTTAGGTCACGTAACAAAGCATTTCTCTGATCTAATGTGCGGTTATATTGTTCTTCTAAGGTAATAAACGACGGTTTTAATCGACTTAATGCAAAATCAATAAATCCTCTTCGTGCGGCAGGACCGTCTTTTACCAAAGATAAGTGATTGGGAGCAAACACCACCGAAAAAACCGATTCGTACAGATCCGACGGTTTTTTTTCCACGTCATTTAGTAAAATTGATTTTTTTTCACCAATTGCCAATTCTAATTGTTGATCGCGATGATGAGAATAAAATTTTAATTGTAATTTGGCTTGTTTTTGTCCAAACTCAATCATTTCATTTTCTTTTGCTCCGCGAAAAGATTTTGCACCGCTACAGATCCAAAGTGCTTCTAATAAATTGGTTTTTCCTTGCCCGTTATCACCATAAAAAACGTTGATTGTTTCACAGGGCTCTATGACGTTATTTTTTAAATTTCGCCAGTTTTGAAAAGCCAACTGATGTACGATCATTCACCAATTACCTCGTAAACTTCGCCTTCAAATTTTACAACGTCACCTACAACCACTTTTTTTCCCTTCATAAGGCAAACTTCACCGTTTAATTGTACACGACCGGTAACGATTGCTTCTTTTGCTTGACCGCCGCTTTCTACCGCTGCCGCAAATTTTAAAAAATCACATAAACGAATGAAAGGGGTAGTAATTGCTATTTGTTTGGGTGCTACCGACAATTTAATTTTCATATTCGTTCACCTTATTTAATGCGTACCGGTAATACCAAAAATAAGAAATCATTGCCTTCGGCAGGTAAAATTTTAATAGGCGATAAAGAACCGCTCATTTCAATTTTTACCATGTCATCTTCCACGGCACGAAGAGCATCTAACAAATAACGACTGTTAAATCCGATTTCGATACGGTCGCCTTCAATTTCTGCTTGTATACGGTCATCTGCATTCCCGATTGCCGATTCACAAGAAGCTTTAATTTCATCTTGATCAAAAATACATTTTACAAAAACCTTGGCACGATCGTTGATTAACAAGGCAACACGATCTATACTTTCCAATAAGGTTTTATTGGATACCAAAACGCTGGTTGTATGATTGGGAGGTACCGCTGTTTTATAATCAATAAATTCTCCTTCCAACAAACGGGAAACAACCAAAATATGACCGATTTCAAAAATAATATGCCGTTTACCAACTGAAATTTGAATTGGTTCATCTTTTTCGGGCAATAATTTTACAATTTCACTCAACGTTTTTTCAGGTACAATAAACTTTAATTCCAAATCATTGGTAATATTTTCTTTACGAATTGCCAAACGATATCCGTCTACTGCCACCATGGTAATTTTTCCTTTTTCCAATTGACAAAGAATACCGGTATACATAGGTTTTTCGTCGGTTTTTGCTACAGCAAATCTTGTCATACGTACCATGTTTGCAAACAGTTGTGAATGAAATTGAAAAGAAATACCGTCAGACAGAGCCGGCAATTCGGGAAATTCATTTGCCGCCATGCCAACAATAGAAAATTTGGAATAACCGCTTTTCAACGTGCACATTAAATTTGCATCAACGTCAATGAGAACATCATCACCGGGCATTTTCTTAATAATTTCACTAAAATAGCGAGCGGATAAAATAATTTCGCCTTCTTGTTCCACATTTGCTTCAATTGCGGTGGTAATTCCCATTTCCATATTATAGCAAGTAAGAGTTAAATAGCCTTTTTTGGCAGAAAACAAAATACCTTCCAAAGAGGGGAGTGTAGAATTACTGCCTACTGCACCTTGTACTTTGGAAATTGCTTCAATCAGAGTTTTTCTCTTACATAAAATTTTCATTTTGTTCATTCCTCTTTTTCAAAATAGACTTATAAAATTATCATGTTGTTTTTGCAATTTTTGATTTTTTCTTTGTGTAAAAATAATATATTAACAGTAATAGTAGTAGGGGATGTTAAAATGTTTAAAAGTGAAAAAAAGCCTTATAAATTAAGAACATTTGCGCAATTTGTCGATGATTAAATATTGATGAAGTTTTTACGAAAAAAGTTGTCAAATAGATATCAAAAACTTTTCAATGATGAAATCAAATAATTTGTTGAAAAAAGGCAGATTTATGTAAAGTTGGGTAACTTTTCATTTTTATCTGTTTTCAACAGGGTGTCAATAATTTTAAAACTGTCTGTTGAAGTTACTTTGCCGTAATGTTTTTAATAATATCTTCTATGGTTGCTTTGATACGCGTATTACGTTTAATATCGCTTTCCACTTTTTTTAGAGATGCACTCACAGTAGCATGATTTCTGCCAAACCCTTTTCCAATGGTTTTTAAAGGAAGTCCGGTAACCTGTCTGGCAATATAAATTGCAATATGTCTGGCATTGGCAATTTCAGCATTTTGTTTACCGGAACAAATATCGGCAGGAGTCACGTCAAAGGCTGAGCCCACGTTTTCTATAATTTGATCTATGGTAATCGGTTCGGGCATATCGTCCTTTTTAATTTCGTTGATTAAGGTGCTGGCACCCGAAAGAGTGGGTTCTTCACCTAAATTGTGATAAGCATATAGTTTATTAACAATGCCTTCTAATTGACGAATATTATTTTTTAATTGATTGGCAATAAACTGTACTACAATGTCGGGAATATGAAAATTGAGGGCTTGTGCTTTTTTGCGGATGATCAAAACCCGTGTTTCAAAATCCGGTTGTTGAATATCTGCCATTAAACCCATTTCCAAGCGTCCGCGAATGCGTTCATCCAAGGATTTAATATCTTTTGGCAAACGGTCTGATGTGACGATAATTTGTTTATTGTCGCGATAAAGAGCTTCAAAGGTGTTAAAAAATTCTACCTGCGTTGCTTCTTTGCCGGCAATGAATTGAATATCGTCAATAAACAAAACGTCAGCTTTTCTGTATTTTTCGCGAAAATCCACCGTACTGACGTTGTTAATGGCTTCCAAAATTTCGTTCATAAACGATTCGCCCTGGGTATAAACAACCGTCATATTTGGATTGTTCTTTTTTATTTCATTGCGAATCGCATTTAACAAATGGGTTTTTCCCAAACCGGGGCTTCCGTAAATAAAAAAAGGATTGTAGGCATGACCCGGATCTTTTGCTACAGCAAGTGAAGCGGCATGAGCAAATTTGTTGGAAGAACCAACCACAAAATTGTCAAAGGTATATTTGTTTTCTGTTTCATCTAACAGAGTATTTTGTTTTTGCGGTTCGGTTTCTCCTACCGTAATTTGTACCGTAATGGGAAACCCGAAAATTTCTTCAAAACCGTCGGAAAGGAGTTCTAAATAGTGACTTTCGACAATTAACTTTTGGTAATCGCTTTTGGCACGAACGGTTACTATACTGTTTTTTAATTCTACCGGTTGCAATGTTTGAATCCAAGTGTTATATGCTACTTCATGAATACGACTACGGCAATAAATGCTGACATTTTCCCAAACTTCATGAAAGGAATTCATGAACGTTACCTCCTTAATAATTATATTAAAATATATTAAAATTTGATATTATGCTTATCCTAGTTATCATACCATAAAACCCTAAAATTTTCAACACAATTTACAATGTTTTTATGAAAAAAAAGGGGTTTTTACGGTACTTGACAAAGTTGATTTTTTAGTATATTTTTATTATTAACGAGTACCGAAAAAAAGGGGAAATCAGTTTGAATTTATGGTCCGGTATATGGGAAATTTCACAACTTGTGGGGCAAATGTTTATTCTTATGGGAGTAGGGGTCGTTTGCGGTAAATACAAGTGGATGGATACGATTGGCGCAAAGCAAATGACCAATATTTTATTAAAAGTCGTTACGTTTTGCGTGATTGTAAAAAGTTTTATTGTAACCGACTATTCTACGGAAAAAGCAGTTCATTTATTGGTTGGTGCCGCGTCCTGTGCGATTTGTACGGCGGTGGGGCTGTTGGTCGTCTTACCACTGTTTAAAAAAACTTCCGCGGATCAAAAAAATGTGTTACGTTTTGGCGTGTTATTTTCTAACTGTGGTTTTATGTCGTTACCGTTGGTTTCTGCTATTTTGGGCGATGACGGGGTTTTTGTGGTATCGATTTTTGTTGCGTTATTTCAATGCTTGTGTTGGACGTTGGGAGTTAAAATTTATGACAGTTTTGATCCCAAAAAGGCAGTTAAGCAAATTCTCTTTAATCCCGGTGTGATCAGCGTTATTTTTGGATTTCCTTTGTTTTTTGTGACGATTGATTTTCCTTCCATCATTATGGAACCCATGGTTATGTTGTGTGATTTAAATACGCCGCTTGCTATGATCGTTACCGGATATCATTTGTCCAAAATGGCATTGAAAATTCAAAAAGGGGACGGCAATATTTTATTTGCTTCGGGTCTTCGTTTGGTGGTGGTACCGCTTATCACTTTCGGCATTTTATATTTGTTGGGTATACGAGACTTGCTGTTGGTTGCATGTATGGTACCGGTGTGCGCTCCCTGTGCCAGCAATACCTCGTTGTTTGCGGTTATGTTTGGTGGAAACGAGGTGTATGCGTCTCGTTTCGTAAGCATTAGTACCATTTTGTCCATACTTACCATGCCATTTATTGTTGCGTTGGCGCAACAGGTAGCATAATAAAATGAAAAATAAATAAAATGATAAAAAAATAACGAGCTTTCTTTTTTTCGAAAACTCGTTATTTTTTTATTGGAAACTTAAAAGATCCGGCAATCAAAGTTGCGATATAAACTGTTTAATTGCTTCAAAGGAAGAATCGCTGATTACATGCTCGATTTTGCAGGCATCTTCGGTTGCTACTTCTTCGGATACCCCCAAGCGAACCAGCAGCTCGGTAATTAAGGTGTGCCGCTCATACATTGTTTCGGCAACACTTGTACCAAGCGGTGTAAGACATAGCGTACCATCGTCGTTTACTTCAACAAAACCGCCTTTTTTCAAAAGACCTACCGCACGACTGACGCTGGGTTTTGAATACCCCATATATTCGCCTACGTCAATGGAACGACATTGTCCGTTCTTTTTGGTCAGCACGTAAATACTTTCCAGGTACATTTGACCCGATTCTTGTAAGCGCAATGTTACACCTTCTTTTAACCGATGATATCGGTACCCATATATTTACGCAGGGCTTCGGGAACGGTAACGGTACCATCTTCGTTTTGATAATTTTCTAAAATTGCGGCAACGGTACGTCCTACGGCAACACCCGAACCGTTGAGTGTATGAACCAACTTGGCTTTATCTCCGGCACCGTTTTTAAAGCGGATAGAGGCACGACGTGCTTGATAATCCTCAAAGTTGGAGCAACTGGAAATTTCACAGTAGCGATTATAACTGGGCAACCATACCTCGATGTCGTAGGTTTTGGCAGAGGAGAAGCCAATATCGCCCGAAGACAAGCAAACTACACGGTAGGGAAGACCCAATCCTTGCAAAACCCGTTCGGCGTCGTTGGTCAGCGACTCCAATTCTTTGTAGGAATGCTCCGGATCGGCAAATTTTACCAATTCTACTTTATTAAATTGATGTTGACGAATCAAGCCTCTGGTGTCGCGACCGGCAGACCCAGCTTCCCCGCGGAAACAAGCGGAATAAGCGCAGTATTTTACGGGCAGAGTAGCACCGTCCATGATTTCATCACGATGAATGTTGGTAACGGGAACTTCGGCGGTGGGAATGAGGAAATAATCGGTATTTTCTACTTTAAAGGCATCTTCTTCAAACTTGGGCAATTGGCCGGTGCCGGTCATAGAAGCACGATTTACCATGTAGGGAGGCAAAATTTCGGTGTATCCGTGTTCGGTATGCGTGTCCAAAAAATAACTGATAATGGCACGTTCCAAACGGGCACCCAAACCGCGATAAAAATGGAACCGAGTACCGGTAACCTTGCCTGCGGTTTCGGGATCTAAAATACCCAAATCGGCACCGATGTCCCAGTGGGCTTTGGCTTCGAAACCAAAATTACGAGGTTCGCCCCAACGACGGATCTCTACGTTGTCGCTGTCATCTTTCCCGTCGGGAATATCGGGATTCGGGGTGTTGGGAATGGTAAGAAGCAAATAACGTTGTTTTTCTTCCAGTTCGGACAATAGGGCGTTACACTCTTTTACTTGTTCCGAAAGCGTCTTCATTTCTTCCATGATCGGGGTAACGTCTTCCCCGTTTTTCTTCATCATGGGGATTTTTTTGGAAGCGGCATTTTGTTGCGCTTTCATTGTGTCGGCTTTGGCGGTGATTTCGCGACGTTGTTCGTCAATGGCCAACAATTGGTCAATGGCTTCATCATAATTCCCGTTACGGCGACGCAAAGCATCTTTGATTTCTTGGGGATTGCTGCGAATCCGTTTGATATCTAACATAGGTAAAACTCCTTATTCAAATTTCAATGCCAGGTTTTTCAGGTCATCGTTGTTATAAAATTCTATTTCCAAACGGCCTTTGCCGTTTTTCATGGAAACCTTAACAGGTCGTCCCAACCGCTCTTGTAAAGCCAGTTCTACTTCACGGAAATAAGGTTGGGTGGTCGGGGGGGTGAGTTTTTCCACCTTGGTGGGAACATCGGTTTTTTTAGCAAGACGTTCAATTTCTCGCACGTTGGCGCCAAAGGAGGCAATGCGTGCCGCTTTGAGTTGCTCGTCTTTGTTTTTAAATGCCAATAAAGCGCGTCCGTGACCGGCCGAGATTTTTCCTGATTCGATCATGGTCAAAATTTCTTTTGGCAGTCCTAACAACCGTACGGCATTGGCAACAGCGGAACGGGACCGACCGACTCGCTCGGCGACATCCTCTTGTGTAAGAGAAAATTCATCCATTAACGCTTGATATCCGGCGGCTTCCTCCACAGGATTCAAGTCTTCTCGTTGCAGGTTTTCTACCAAAGCGATTTCAGCGGTTTCGGCATCGGTCAGTTCACGAATGGTAACCGGCACTTCGGTCAGTCCTGCAATACGGCAGGCGCGCCAACGACGTTC
Source organism: Clostridia bacterium (assembly GCA_017556785.1). Lineage (GTDB taxonomy): Bacteria > Bacillota > Clostridia > Oscillospirales > Acutalibacteraceae > UMGS1484. The sequence goes on from JAFYMD010000022.1 coordinate 13,983, forward strand.
ACCGGCAACCAATTGGTAACCAGTCGCAATGGGACGGACCACCAGAGGCTGTAACAATCCGTATTGACGAATACTTTCTGCCAGATCGTCGATGGCATCTTGATCAAAATTTTTACGTGGTTGGTTTTTATTCGGCTCAATTTCGGAAAGTCGCACGTGTACAGGTGCGGTCTCAATGGCTTGATTTTCTTCAAACAAGGCATTCAGTCCTTTTCCTAAGCCACCTTTTTTTGCCATGGATTCACCTACTTGTTATGTTTTATCAGTTCATCGGCTACCGAAAGATATGCTTCGGCACCCTTTGAAGATTTGTCGTAATACAACACCGGCATACCAAAACCCGGTGCTTCCGACAAACGAACAGCACGAGGAATAGCGGTAGCAAACACTTTGCCGGGGAAAAACTTTTTCACTTCTTCCACCACTTGACGGGTCAAATTGAGGCGATTGTCAAACATAGTCAGCAGTACGCCTTCCAATTCTAACCGCTCGTTGTACAGCCGTTTGATCTGCCGAACCGATGCCATTAATTGGGAAAGCCCTTCCAATGCGTAATATTCACATTGAATCGGAACCAACAAGGTGTCGGCGGCGCAAAGGCTGTTTATGGTGATAAGTCCCAACGAAGGGGGACAGTCAATCAATATATAGTCGTAGCCATCTTTTATAGGGGCCAAGGCAATGCGTAAACGGGCATAACGCTTGTCCATTTCGGACAGTTCTAACTCAGCGGCCGCCAGGTCGATTCCCGACGGTAAAATCGAAACGTTGGCAAATTGTGTTTCTACCACCGCTTCGGCCGCGGAAGACTGTCCCAATAACACGGTATAGGTGGTGTGGGCTAATCCGCGTTTTTCCACACCGTAACCGCTGGTGGTATTACCTTGGGGATCAGCATCGATCAGCAAGACACGTTTGCCGCGGGCACCTAAGCTTGCCGCCAGGTTAACCGCCGATGTGGTCTTGCCAACGCCCCCTTTTTGATTGGCAATTGCAATTACTTTAGCCAAAAGGGAACCTCCATTCAAAGAATATATCGGTATGTTTAAGTATAGCACACCGCATTCAAAAAATAAAGAGGGAATTTTGTTTCACGTGAAACATTTTTTGCGTTCTGACATTTCTGCGGTTTGCTATTGAAACCGAGGATCAAAAATGGTATAATTGTTTCACATGAAACAATTTGGAGTGGAACCATGAAACAAACGTGTGACATTTTAGTAATAGGTGGCGGAGCAAGTGGGTTGTTTGCGGCAATTACCGCTGCCCAAATCGCTCCTCACAAGCGGATTGTTGTGCTGGAACGGGAGCAACGTGTTGCCAAGAAACTGTTGACCACAGGCAATGGACGGTGTAATTTGTCCAACGTCGGTGGATTAAAAGGACATTATTATGGTGACGTGGCCTTCGCTGAAGCGGCATTTTCTCATTTTGGTGTGGAACAAACTTGTTGCTCTATGGCACAACTCGGAATTCCTACGGTGGCTTTGGAGCAAGAAAAACTGTTTCCATGCTCGTTGCAAGCCTCTTCGGTAGTGGATATGCTTCGCTATGCGGCGGCAGATTTGGGGATAGAAATGATAACAGAAACCACGGTGGAGCGCATGATTGCCAAAAATCCGTATGAGGTTTATACCAACAAAGGCACCTGGCAAGCTGACGTTGTGGCGATCGCCACCGGCGGGAAATCTTGCGTTGGTAAGTTTGAAGGGACAACGGGATACGATTTGTTGCAGAATATGGGCTATACGGTAACAAAACTCACTCCCGCAATCGTGCAGGTTACCACCGAAAAAGAGCCAATCAAACCCTTGACCGGAATCAAGGTAGACGGTCAAATTACCGCTGTGTGTGGAAAAGAGACTCGCACAGAGGTGGGCGAGATTTTGTTTGCTGATTATGGTGTTTCGGGCCCTCCTGTGTTACAACTTTCCGGCATGATTGCCCGCTATGGTCGGGCGGACTTGATGATCGATTTTATGCCCGATTGGTCCGAGCAGGCAATTTACGACGAGATTTGGTCCCGTCGTTTGCGATTTGCAAGTCGTTCTTGTGAAGATTTGCTCACGGGATTGATGAACAAGCGGTTGGGACAAACAGTGCTTAAGCGGGCGGGAATCGAAAAATTGTCTCGGCTTGGCGGCAGTTTGACCCATCAAGAAGTGAAAGCAGTAGTAACCATGATAAAGGGGTTTCCCTTAAAAGCCAACGGCACGAAGGGTTGGAGTACCGCTCAAGTGACCTGTGGCGGGGTGCTTACCAAAGATTTTGACCCTAAAACCATGGCGTCGAAATTGCACCGGGGTCTGTATGTTATGGGTGAGGTGCTCAACGTAACCGGCGACTGTGGTGGGTATAATTTGCAATGGGCATGGACCAGCGGATATTTGGCAGGCAAAGCCATGGGGGAGGCATAAGATGATTCAGTTAAGCAACCTAACTCTTTTGCCCAATACCGATTTTTCCGATCTGATTGCCTTGGCCGCCAAGGTTAGCGGTTTGTCGCGTGCAGAAATTTTGTCTTGCCGATTGGTCAAACGATCGGTGGATGCTCGCAAAAAGCCGAATGTTGTCTTTGTTTGTACCATAGCTATTGAGGTGGTTGACGAGAAAACCGCTTTGAAAAAAACCAAGCACAAACAGACCACGTTGGTCAGCCAAAAACAAAATGATTTATCAATCAAGAATCATACTTGTTCTACAGAAACGCCTATGGTCGTGGGGTCGGGTCCCGCCGGCTTGTTTGCTACCCTTGTTTTGGCAAGGGCGGGATGTTGTCCTATTTTGATCGAGCGAGGAGAAGCGGTGGACGACCGCGTTCGCTCGGTAGACGCTTTTTGGAAACAGGGCAACCTGAATCCCAACAGCAACGTGCAATTTGGAGAAGGAGGAGCGGGCACCTTTTCCGACGGGAAACTGAACACCGGGACCAAAGATCCTCGTAATCGCTTTGTGTTAGAAACCTTTGTCGAGCATGGAGCCCCCGAAGAAATTTTGTGGGAAACCCGTCCTCACGTGGGGACCGACAAGTTGGTGACGGTAGTTCGCTCCATGCGAAAAGAGATTGAATCTCTGGGGGGACAGGTGTTGTTCC
>JAFYMD010000188.1 GCA_017556785.1 Clostridia bacterium
GTATTCTCGCCGCATTTATTGCTTATGTCTTGATTGATGGGTTACTGCTTGGCCTTGGGCAACTTCTTTCGCTTTTACCCGACACGTTGGCAATGAAATATTTGCAAGAGGCTATTTTGATGATTTTTCCTGTAGCTATTGTGTTTTTCTTCGGCTTTTCGCGCGCTTTTAAGAATGGAAGTTTCTTAAGGGGATTGTACTGCTTTTTGCCGTTTATTGTGTTACAACTGTTTTTGTTGGCGGTTTTCTTCTCGGATAAACTGGGAAATCCCGAAATTCCTTGGAAGCCTTGGTATTTGATGGTTGTTGGCGTAGTTTCTGTTATTGGGGTTGGCGTTAGAGAAGAATGTATTTACCGAGCGACCATTCAAAACATTGTTGCCAAAAAGCACGCAAATTCGGTGAAGGGTATTTGGATTACCGTAATTGTCGGCGCGCTTATTTTCGGATTGACCCACGTAACAAACATCTTTTTCGGGGCGGACCCGCTTGCGGTTCTCAAACAAATGGTTTCTGTTGCCATTATAGGGCTTCTGTACGGTGCGGTTTATTTGAGAAGCGGAAGCCTTTGGGCCCTCATTTTGGTTCACACCTTGACCGATATTGTAGGTCTGGCACCGTCGACCTTCTTGCGCGGTGGCAGCGTTACCGCGGACATAAGCCGACTTTCCTTTTCTTGGATATCGATCGTTCTTTGGTTGTTCTACATTGGTCTTGCAGCCTATTTGCTCCGTCCCTCTAAGTGCAAGCAGATTTACGAAAACCTCTGCTTTGCGGAGAAGCCGTCGGAACAGTAAGCAAAAAACCGCCGAAAAGGCGCAACTTTTAAAAACGAGTAGCCATAGCAAATCTGCTATGGCTACTCGTTTTCGTTCATGTATTGGTATGTCCCTCGCTCCGAAAGGGCGTATGCAAAATTATATCGGCAAAGCCAATGCTTCCCGTTTCATTGAAACAGCGATAGAAGGAAATCGATCAGACAAAGCAGACTTTTCTTCTTCCGAAAAGATTGCGTAATATGAATCGGATGGTGTAACAGCATTCATTCTACCTTTCCCATACTGTGCAAGAAAAATTGGTAAAAACAAAGGGGGAAGCTTACGCAAGTTAGTGGTGATGATGGTGGTGATCTTGGTGAACGATCGACTTTGCATGGCATTCGCTATGATCGCAATATTCATTACCGGTTTCAATTTCTATGGTGACGTGTTCCACCGAGTACTCCCGCAGTTTTGCGCGAAGTGCCTGTTTGATTTTATGAGGGTCCTCGTCGGTTACTGCGTGTAGCGTTGCCAAGTTGTTGTGAGCGTCAATGCTCCAAAGATGAATATGATGGACGTGGCAGACACCTTCTATTGTTTCCAATCGGCTTTTGAGTTCGGCAACGTCGATGTTTGCGGGCGCTTTTTCCAAAAAAAGTACGGCAACGGTTTTAAGGTGCTTGATTGCGTTGATCAAAATAAATGAAGAAACTCCTATGGACATGATGGGATCGATCAGGGCAAAATCGGTGAATTTCATGACCACTGCACCGATCAAAACCACCACCCATCCCAAAACGTCCTCCAACATATGCAGATTGACTGCTTTTTGGTTGACTGAATCTCCCTTGCGTGTGAAAAATGCCGCGCAAAAGTTGACAGCCGCCCCTACCACGGCAAATCCGATCATGCCGTTATAGTGAATTGCGGTAGGGTCTGCCAGCTTGATTGCGGCATGGTAGATCATAACCACCGACCCGATCAAAAGGATCAAGGTGGTAATAAATCCGCCGATTACCGAGTAGCGAGCATATCCGTAGGTGTATTGATCGTTGGGTTCTCGTTTGCTCTTCTTTTCCAAATAGTATGAGATTCCAATGCTGGCGGCGTCCCCCATGTCGTGAATCGCATCGGAAACAATTGCCACGCTGCCGGTGATACTGCCTCCAATCAATTCAAACACCGAAAAGAACAGATTCAGCAAAAAAGCCACCAAAATATTTCGTTCTGTTTTCATAATAACCTCCGTTGACGTGCGTTGCTTTCTATGGTACAATATATTCGTTACCGAACGTATTGTTCGATTTTATTGTACCGAAACTCCCGTCGCTTTCAATATACGATGGGGCGAGATGGTTCATTACCGAACAAATCACAAAAAATGTATGGAGAAATCGGCATGGACAGACGGCAAAGAAAAACAAGAGAAGCAATTTTTGGTGCTTTTATCCATTTGCTTACCAAAAAGAATTTTAATCAAATCACGGTGGGAGAAATCATAGAAGCCGCCGACGTGGGCAGAGCTACGTTTTATGCGCATTTTGAGACCAAGGATTTCTTGCTCAAGGAACTGTGCGGGGAATTGTTTTGTCATTTGTTCGACACCGAGCAAAACGTGGAACACGACCATCGACATATCTTTACCTGCGACGGCTCCCAATCGATATTTTTGCATTTGTTTGAACATTTACAAAAAAACGACAACAACCTTTTGACGTTGCTGTCTTCGCCCAACAACGAATTGTTTATGCAGTATTTTGGGGCGAACCTACGTCACCTGGTGGCGGATCATATGGATTTGTTTGCCGACAAAAACAGCGGTCATCTTCCGTTGGAATTTTGGCAAAATCATATTGTGTCTACTTTTATGGGAACGCTGACCTGGTGGATCGAAAACGGTATGAAAGAATCGCCCCAAATCATCACCGAATATTTTATGCAGGTGGTTTGATCGCAGCGAGCCAAACACTTGACATTTATGTAAATTCATTTATACTGTAAACAAATGACTACCATTGGGAGGAATTGATCATGAGAAGAGACGTGGGGTTTTACGTCGAAGCACCTGTTGACCAAGTATATACCGCCTATTTAAATGCCGCTACCCACAAGCCGTTTGAACGGGATTGCGGTCAAGAACCGTACCACACCATTTCTTTTGGGGTGAATTTTTCGTTTAAATACAATATGAACGGTGGTTCTTGTCATATCCATTTTATGCCCTATGGCACGGGAACGGCGGTAAACTTCCGCTTTAGCATTGCCCAGGCGGCAGGGGCTCGTTACGGTCGCTATGCCGAAGATTTAAATACGGCCATGCAACGGTTTTTGCCGGTGATCCCACAGCCCGCCAATTTCCATGTCGAGGATTTTCTGTTGCCTCAAAACCAAGTGACTCCCGACACGCTGGCCACAAGCGCGCCTGCTACGGCTCCTGTTGTGTCAAGTGCGCCGACACCGCCTGCCGTTGCAACCCCTGCCCCTGCGACATCCGCTCCCGCTTCGGGAATCCCCGCGCAAACCATGCCTGCGGGTGTTCGATTTTGCGTAAATTGTGGCGGTCAATTGCTACCCACTACTCGTTTTTGTCCCCAATGCGGTATGGCGGTGGCTTCTACCCCTGCTAAGGTTTGCCCCAACTGTCATGCACAAGCCCAACCCAATGCCAGCTTTTGCGGGGTTTGCGGCACTCGTTTATAATATGGTGAGCGGTGATGAATGCGACGATCGGTCGACGTTTGTCACCGCTTTTGTTTTCTGCTTTGTGTCAGAAATCAAACCAATTTAGGATAAATTCCTTTACTATCGTAAATTTTTATTGACTTTTGAGATAGGCTGTGTTACCATAATGACAGAAAGGCGGTGGCAATCGTGTATATGGATTATGCCAAGCTTTGGAAGTTCCTGATTGACAAAGGACTGACCAAAAACGATTTAATGGAATTGACCGGAATCAGCTCTCGCGTGGTTGCCAAGCTGACCAAAAATCAAACGGTGACCACCGACACGCTGGTGAAAATCTGCCGCGCACTCCATTGTGGGGTAGCGGATATTATGGAATACGTGGCCGAGCGGGAAATGACCTTGTACCAATGCTATAAACAGTTCGGTCAACGGGTGGAAGAAACCGAGGAATATACAGCAACCGAGTTTGTTTATCGCGAGCAACCGTATTTGGTATATCTGACCAAGCGGACTGCCAACAAAGCCACCCACATTCATTGTAAGGCGGACAAAACGGTGGTGTGGGAGCAACTGCATATGTTTGGCGGGGTAGCAACCCCCGGTCGGGAACAAACCGTGCTGGTGCGACCCAAGCCGAGCAAAGATCGGCGGGTGTTGGTGGTAGTGAAGGGCAAGCCTGCCTTGGTGGTAGGACAGGATGAAAATGGATTTGTTTCGGCAGGCAGACAGCCCAAATCCCTTACCGACTTGTACCTGATGACCGAAGCAGAACTGAAACTGTTTGAACCGATAGAATAGGAGATGTTATCATGAAATCACGTGTAAAATTGGCAACGTTGCTCTTGGCGATGGTTATGTTGGTGGCTGTTACGGCTTGTAATCGATCCGCCCCCGACAAAAATGAAAAGAAATCCTCGGACGAAACCTCTTTTTCAACCGCTCCCTTGAGAGCGGATTCCGAAGTAAGCGAGGTAGTGCCGCAATCTGCCTTGTATGAACCGGATTTAGACAACTTGGTTACCGATGCGGTGTATGAGTTGGTAAAGGATTCCTACAATGGTGGTTGGAGTGAATATCATATCCCTAAAATCAATTTACCCAATGATCTGGCGGAAAATGTAAATCGTGAGATGCTTGCCGAGGGAGAAAAAACACTGCCAGATAGTGGTTTGGAGCGGTATGATTATTTTTGGCAATATGCCAATCGTGTTGTTTCGGTTTTGGTGAGAAAATGTTACCCAAACGATTGTGATTATTATAAGGTATATAATGTGTCGGTTGATACCGGCATGCGGTTGACCAATGATGATTTGCGTCAAATGTATGGTTTGACCGAGCAGCAGTTAACCGATTTGTTGATTCAAAAAGCGGGACAACGATTTATTGAATATTACAGTAGTTTTCCCCATACCGCAGATTATGTGGATCAATACAATAAAACGATTACCGCGGAAAATGTTGCTGGTTCCATGTTGTTTATCAATCAGTCGGGCGATTTGTGTAGCGTGACTTGTATTTATTCCATGGCGGGAGCCAATACTTATTGGCGTTTGTTGAATCTTACCGGCACGACTCCTGTGGAATTTCCTCGATGATTAACTTTTATTCCGTACGAATCAAATATAAATAAAGGATGGTATCTATTATGTTTTGTATGAAATGCGGTCAGCAATTGGCTGACACAGCAAAATTTTGTTCCCGCTGCGGCACCCCCACCGGGGTAACCGCAACCGCCCCTGCCGAGTCGGTTGCCGTTCCCGTGCCTGTTCCTGCGGCACAATCTGTTGCCACACCTGTGGCGGTGCCCGTTTCGGCACCCGTTCCCGCACAGCAAGCGGTGAGTGCCCCTCGGCGGTTGTATTTTGATGCCAAGGGTCTGACCATGTTTAATTACCAATTTGAGATCAAAGACGAGCAGGGGGTAGTTCGGTACCGTGCCGCTACCATAAGCGAGAGCATGATTCGCTACAACGCCATGTTGTATGATGCATACGGCAACGACTTGATCAAGGTCAGCCAACAAAAGAAAATGACCGTAGCCGCCATGAACTTTGACTTTTTGACTCCCGACGGTCGGCTGATCACCGATGCCATGCAACAGGTCAAAATGTTTAACTACGAGTACGTTTTGGGTGCTTTTGGCATCAACATTATCGGTAATTTCTTGAAAATGTCCTTTGAATTCACCCGCAACGGGGTGCCCGTTGCCAAGGTGAACAAAAAGATGGTTGCTTGGGGCGACAGCTACGAGTTGGAATTTTCCGATCCCAATTTGGAACAGATCTTATTGGCTTCGGTGCTTATGATTCAACTGGTGTGTGCCGCCAACCGCAATCGTCGTCGCCGATAAGCAAAATGAAATAAGCGTTGCGTGGCAATTGTCACAGCAACGCTTGTTTCTTGAAAAATCAAATCCGATTGATTGCTGAATTTACAACAATGGGGCATAATCGATCGAACGTGACGGAGGCTGATCATGGTGAATAAGTCAATAGGCTTGGTAGAGGAATTCAAGCAGTTAAAATGGCAAAACTTTGTGTTTTTGCTTTTTGCAGGGTGTATCAACGCGTTTGGCGTGACCTTGTTTTTGGCACCGGTGCATTTGTACGACAGCGGAATTTCCGGGACTTCGATCTTGCTTTCCCAAGTGACACCGGATTATTTGAATTTATCGGTGTTTTTGCTTGCTTTGAATATTCCGTTGTTTTTGTTTGGCTTGAAAAAACAAGGAGCGGCATTTACGGTTTATTCGGTTTTCGCGGTGGTGATCTATTCGGTAGCCTCGTTTTTGATTACCGACGTATTCCCGATTGACGTAAGCATGGCTTCGCCCTTGGCGGGACAGGATTTGTTGCTTTGCGCGTTGTTCGGCGGTTTGATCTCGGGGGTAGGAAGCGGCATGACCATTCGTTACGGCGGTGCCATAGACGGAATCGAAGTTATGGCGGTGATCTTTGCCAAAAGGTTGAACATTACGGTAGGGACCTTTGTTATGATCTACAACGTACTGCTTTACGTGGTGTGCGGTTTGGTGATTCACAGTTGGATCTTGCCTTTGTATTCCATAGTGACCTATGCGGCGGGTTTGAAAACCGTGGACTTTGTGGTAGAAGGGTTCGACCGTTCCAAAGAGGTTATGATCATTACCGAAAAAGCAACCGAAATCAGCGAGGCGCTCATGCAAACCTTTGGTTGCGGTACGACTAAAATTCATGCTACCGGCGGGTACTCCAATTCCGACAAGACCATTATATATTTTGTGGTCAATCGTTTTCAAATTGCCCGCATGAGAGGATTGATTCGCACGATTGATCCCCATGCTTTTGTGACCATAAGCGAAGTGGCAGATGTGTTCAAGGCCAACGATTGATGAAACAAAGTGATCCCTGCCGAAGTAGTTTCGGCAGGGATCGCTTTGTTTGGGGGATTATTCTTGTTGGGAAACCGTTTGGTAAAAATAGCGTAAAATATCTCTTCGGGTAATGATGCCGATAAACGACCCCAAATCATCGACCACCGGCACAAAGTTTTGGGTGACGGCTTTGTCGATCAAGGTGTCTATGGTAGCGGTAATATTGACCGGCTCGTATTGCCGGGAAAAGGGCAGGTCGCTCAGTTGCATGGTTTCCACGTCTTGTACGTCGATTTGTTGCAAGGGTTGATTTCCCTCACCTCGTACCAAATACCACAAAAAGTCCCCCTCGCATACCGTTCCGATATATTGTCCCTCGCGGGAGATTACGGGAATGGCGGTATAGCCGTGGTGCTTCATTTTTTCCAGTGCTTGGCGCAAGGTAAAATCGTTGTATAAATAAGCAACGTTGCTTTTGTGAGTTAAAAAATGGGCGATATTCATGGTGCGATCCTCCGGCATTTTTTGTTATGATAGCATGGGATTATGAACAAACCGTGAACAAAGTTCTCAAACCCTGATGTATGCTTGAAAAAAGCAGGGAAAAAAGGGGCGAAATTTACGAAAAACCCATTGACAAAAACCCGACAAATGATTATAATTAACACGATAGTGTGAATTTTTCACATTATTTGCAACACGTTTGATATCAACAGAGAGGGGGCAGGTTTTATGAGCTTTAACCGTCGAGAAAAAATTCTGGAATCGCTCAGAGAGCAAGACACCATTATGTTAAAGGATTTGGAAAAACAATTTCCCGAGGTTTCCAGCATGACCCTGCGTCGCGATTTAGAGTTTTTTGAAAAAATCGGGGAAGCGGTCCGTATTCGCGGTGGTGCCCGTCATATTAAATCTTTGGGTACGCAAGAAGATCTGTATGCTTTGCGTGCGGTGAAAAATCCCATTGCCAAAGAACGGATTGCTCATTTGGCCGCCGATTACGCAGAAACCGGTCGTTCTATTTTTATTGATTCCGGCTCTACCGGCATGAGCTTTGCCCGCGCCTTGACCGACATCAATTTGTCGATTCTTACTTGCGCGCCCAACGTGGCCATGGAAGTTTCCAAACGGTATAAACCCAACGTTACCATGATCGGTGGGGTAATTAATCGCAACACACTTTCGGTTTCGGGAAGTCAATCCATTCAGTTTATACAAAGTCTGAATTTCGATATCGCCTTTTTGGTGGCTTCGGCTTTTTCTCCCGAAAACGGCTTTACTTGCGGAAACGCCGACGAATGTGAGTTGAAACGCGCCATTGCCGCCAAAGCTCGTCGCACCATTTTGATGGTGGACAGTTCCAAATTTGGCAAGTCCATGCCCTATACCTTTGCCAATATGACTGACGTGGACATTTTGGTTACCGATATTCGCCCTGACGAAACGGTGCTGACGTTGGCAAAGGAAACCAATACCAAGGTTGTATTTTGAATAAGTTTTTTATTCATAAACAGTATATTATTTCCATCAATTTTTTAAGGAGGAATTGATTATGGCAACACCCGTAATGATGCCCAACGTGGGTATTACAGTTGAAAGCTGTATTTTAACCACTTGGCACAAGAAAGTGGGCGACGCTGTTAAAAAAGGCGACGTTCTCTTCACTTACGAAACCGACAAATCCACCCTGGACGAAGAATCTCCTGTAGACGGCATTATGCTGGCTCAATTTTTTGCAGAAGATGACGACGTTAAGGTTATGACCAATGTTTGCGTCATTGGTAATGAAGGGGAAAGCACCGCAGAGTTTGCTCCTGCCGATGCCGCTCCCGCCGCCGCTGCTCCTGCAGAGGCCGCACCCGCTCCCGCTGCCGAAGCCGCTCCTGCCGCCGCTCCCGTAGCCGCCGTAGAAGCCGCCGCTCCCGTAGCACAAGGCGAATTTGTGAAAATCTCTCCCCGCGCGAAAGCGTTGGCCGCCAAAACCGGTGTAGAAGCCCGCTTTGCCGGCTCTACCGGCCCCGACGGTCGTATTATTGAACGTGACATTCGCAACTTGATCGAAAACGGTCCTGTCAGCACGCCTGCCGCCGCAGGTGCATTTGACGGTCAAGCCGGTACCGGTTTGGGTGGCAAGTTCTCGGTAAACGATATCGGTGCCGCCGCTCCTGCCGCCGCTCAAGAAGCCGCCGCTCCCGTTGCTGAATTCGTGGACGAAAAGATGCCCACCATTCGCAAGACCATTGCCAAACAAATGGTCAACTCTTTGACCACCGCTGCTCAATTGACCCACACCATTACCTTCGACGCTACCGAAATCATGGCTTTCCGCAAGAAAGTGAAAAACGGTGCCGAAGCTTTGGGTCTCAACAACATCACGCTCAACGACATCATTTTGTATGCCGTTTCCCGTGTGCTGAAAAACGAAGCACATCGTGCGCTTAACGCTCACCTCATTAACGGTGACACCATGCGTTATTTCACCAACGTAAACTTGGGAATCGCAGTAGATACTCCCAAAGGTCTGTTGGTACCCAC
>JAFYMD010000189.1 GCA_017556785.1 Clostridia bacterium
CACTACCTGTTTCTTCCTTTACGGCAAATGGGAAGTATGTTGCTTGTAGTGCTGTTGCAATATGAATCGAATTCGAGTTGGCGGTCAATTCAAATTGAATATCTGTGCTTTTTGATGTTTTGTCTTTAAAATGATCAAATAAAACATTTGCGCCTATACACGGAAGTTTGATGGGACTATAACTGGTCAATAATTCATAACTTTCGCGTTTGGCTTTTATTGGCCATAACAACCAATCGTACAGAAATCGAGATTGCCAATCGGATTTTTTAGTACACTTTAGGCATAAGGCTTCAAATATGTGTTCATTGCCTTCCCATAAAGACATATACTTTCTTTCCAACTCGCAATAAAACATTGCCATCAATGCGTTTATTCCACGTTTTGAAACAATACAATTGGGATCTATACTGTATAATCTGTCTAGCATTTTCTTGTTATAACGACTTTCTGTATTTGGTAATAGAATAACAAGTTTCTTTCGTTCTACCAATTCGTCCAAGTCTTCTTGTGATAAATGTTGCTGCAACAGAAAATCATCAATATGACTGCCCAAAGGGAAAGATAAATATATTGTATCGTACAGTAAAGCGTTGCTTCTTATGTTAATATTTTCGTTCGTCCAAACGCTGAAGTCCATATAACATTTGGTCTTTTCGGCATCAAAAAATCTCAAATCATTTTTACTTACATTTCCGGAATAGATTTTTTCTACATTCTCAAACCAAAATTCAGAATCGGCAATTGAGAAGTCAAAACTTCTATCAGTACATGCTAAATCAACATCTCTGTTAATTAGAGCGTTTTTATGGGTTGATGACTTTTTGATAATAACCTCCGAAAAACCGTTTTTAAGATCGTAAATAAATTGCTTAATATCAGATATTACATTTGCAACTACGGTGTCTGAAACTGTAATTATTACTTGCACACCATTGTGATGTTCAACTTCAATACTAAAAAAATCAACACGAGGAAATTTGCTAATTAATAAACTTTCAAACATTTTATGTGTTAAAAAGATGCCCTCGTTTTTATAAGCAATATTAATTAAAGGGTCGATTTGCATTATAAATGATTTAGGCTCTTGATTAACAAGCTCTACCCAATCTCCAATTCTGCGGATGTTACGATCGAAGTCTTTTTTAATATCATCAAAACCATCGGGATAATCCATTACATAGACATTGTATCGTGCATTATCGACCAAATAGATTTTAGTTTTTATGCCGTAATATTTTGTTCGCAATTGCAAATCGGCTCTTTTTATACTGCCAGAATCAAAAAGAATTTTTTCCATAGGGTGACCTTCCTTATAAAATTCTTATTTAATTATATCAAAATAACAGTTGTAATGCAATGAAATACCAATTATAGTCAAAAATAAGTATTAAAAAACGAGAGCCAAGGCGCTAAAACCTTGACTCTCGTTTTTTGTGGTGACATTACAGGAACTCTTCTATGGCGAAACCACCTTTGAAGTAGTAGGTGTTCGTGCAATGTCCATTTGGTGGAGCCGAGGGGAGTCGAACCCCTGTCCGAAAGCCTATTCCTAAAACTTTCTCCGAGCGCAGTCATTCCTTTAAAATTCCCTTACAAAATCGCCGAATGACAGGCTATTTCGCTCGGTAGCTCGTCTAATACACAAAGAGGGACGAAAGCGTTTCCCTAAATGCGTTCACCGCTAAGTGACACCCCGACTCTCGGCCGCGGTACTCCGAGGCAGGATGGCTGCTTAATTAAGCAGCGTAGGCAACTTGATTGTTGTCGTTTATTTTTAAAAGTACGGCGTTTTACGTGTGTCCGCAACACAGCTCGCTTATCTTAGTGCAAAACCCCCGTCGAAACCTTTACGGCCCCGTATAAGGGCGCATAATCAAATATGCGCACATAAATACTTTTTAATTTTCCCTCATTGTTTACGTTGAGGTTTTTTTACATGGGTTACCCTTCAAGAAACTCGCCCATCGAGGGCTCGTTCCTTCGCATATTTTTGTCCTTTTTTCGCCACTCGGCGTATCACATACGCCTTTCGTGCCGAAGAAAAGGCCATTCTGCACCCTTCTCATCAATATCTCTTAGGGCGCATAATCAAATATGCGCACATAAATACTTTTTTTGTTTTCCCTCATTGTTTACGTTGAGTTTTTTTAACAAGGGCTATCCTTCAAGAAACTCGCCCGTATAAGAGTTTTTCCGGAACAGCCCTTATTATTTTATCCGATGGAAGAGCAAATATGTATTACTTTTTTTTGACAAATATTTTTTTGGCGCAAAGCATACCAATGCCAACGATGGCCATGATCAGGTTGATCCAAATGCCTTCTAACAAAATACTGCTAAGCAATTTTCCCATCAATTCGCCGCCCCACAGATCTGCCCATTGGGGGGTGAGCCAATTGGCAAACAATGCCACCAAGCAAGCCAATCCTCCCAGCACCAAAAACACGGTGCCTGCGGTACAAAGACCTTGCGACAGGTTGTTTTTCAACATCAAAAAGACAACCAGCAAACTAATCACCAAAAAAATTGTCATCGTAGTATACGAAAGCACCACATACACCAAATCATACAATCCGTCCGGCAGTTGTTCCCGCAGGTCTACGGTTGCCGCGACCCGCTCCTCAACCATGATTTGGCTTGCAATGTCGTTTAATTGATAATCGTCCAAATACACGCCAAACTCGTCATAAATCACGTCGCGGTTATCCATCAACAAATTTCGCACGTCTCTACGGCTAAAGGTGATGTCTAACACCTCGTCTTCAAAAACGTCGTCACAACAGTCGCTGATTTTCTCGCTTAAAAATTTTTTGATCGTGGTGCGTTCAATAAAATCGTCGATCTTACGATCGCTTATTTGGATTCCATAATTTTGATCCAAATAAGTGTAAAACTCACGACGTTCTCTCGATGAAATCAAATCCATTTCGTTAAGCAGGTCGCTTACTTGAACTTGATTCAACGAGTCCTCGATATTGTCTTCATTCATCGCGCCGCGAATTTGAAAAATGGTTGTCCAAACCAGCGAAGTAATGACCAACACCAATGCCAGCAACACGGTAACGATGGTTGTACCCACGCTCGCTTTTTTTGCGGGTTTTTGTGCAACGGCAGGAGCGGTATTCATCGGTTGAAAACCGTTGTTTTCGACATAATAGGTATTGTCTGCCTGTTGACCCCCGCCAATTTCCTCATAGTAGTTGTTTTCTACCGGTTGATAACCGCCGTTTTCTCCGTAATAAGCATTGGCCGTTTGTTGGAAGCCGCCGTTACCGCAATTGGGACAAATGCCGGTTTGCGGATCAATGCTCCCACCGCAATTGCCGCAAAAAGCCGCTGAAAAAGCCTCTTGCGCTTGCATTTGCGCCGCAAACTGTTCACAATCACAGTTGGGACACAAGCCGCTGGCGGGGTCTAACCCACTACCACATCTTCCGCAAAAACTTGCCATAATACCATTCTCCCCTTATCGTGCCATTTTTTCCTTCATAGTACGGTCAATTTCTCGTTTGGCATCCCGCTTGGCGGCATCTTCTCGTTTGTCGTAGAGTTTTTTACCGCGACACAGACCCACTTCTACCTTGACACGACTGCCCTTGAAATACACCTGCAAGGGAATCAAGGTCAATCCTTGTTGCTTGGTGACGCCCAACAATCGCATGATTTCACGCTTGTGCATCAACAATTTCCGCACTCGATAGGCATCCCGATTAAAAATATTCCCTTTTTCATAGGGGCTGATATGCATACCGTTGACAAACAATTCCCCGTTGTCAATGGAACACCAAGCATCTTTTAAATTGATGCCGCCCCCTCGAATGGATTTTACTTCGGTACCGAACAGCTCTATGCCGGCTTCCATTTTGTCGTCAACAAAATAGTCGTGATAAGCCTTTTTGTTGACCGCCACAATTTTTACCGATTCTTTTGCCAAGCCGCTCGCTCCTTTCGTACCAAATACAATTGAATTACAACAAATTTCTGCCTTCCAATGCCCGAGACAAGGTAACCTCGTCGGCATATTCCAAGTCGCCCCCTACGGGAATCCCGTAGGCAAGGCGAGTAACCTTAACCTCTAAGGGTTTTAACAGGCGTGACACATACATGGCGGTAGCCTCTCCCTCTACGGTGGGGTTGGTTGCCATGATTACTTCTTGCACCTCGCCGCCTCCCACACGGGCAAGCAATTCTTTGATCCGCAATTGGTCGGGACCAATGCCGTCCATGGGAGAAATTACTCCGTGCAACACGTGATACAAGCCGTTGTACTCACGGGTTCGCTCAAATGCCACCACGTCTCGCGGGTCTTCCACCACACATATGGTGGTTTTGTCACGGTCGGTGGCAGAGCAAATATTGCAGGTGTCACCGTCGGTCAGGTTTTGACAAACCGAGCATTGATGAATTTTTTGCCGCGCGTCTACAATTGCTTCGGCAAATTGTTCCGCCTGCCCTTCGGGCATATTGAGCATAAAAAATGCCAACCGTTGCGCGGTTTTTCGGCCAATACCCGGCAACTTTTCAAACTGTTCGATCAGCCTTTCCAAAGGCGCTACTCGATAAGACGACATGGCTTAAAACAATCCGTTCATGCCGGGAATGTTCAGTCCCCCGGTAATTTTGCTCATTTCTTCTTCGGCAGTTTGCACGGCAGTATCTACCGCCGAGTTGATTGCCGCCACGATCATGTCTTGCAACATTTCCACGTCGTCGGGATCTACTGCCTCGGGTTTAATGTTGATTGCCTTTACGTGGTGAGTACCGTCAATGGTCACTTCTACCATGCCACCCGACGAAGCGGTATATTCCCGCTCGTCTAACTCGGCTTGCAGGTTTTGGGCATCTTGTTGCATTTTTTGGGCTTGTTTGAGCATTTGGTTCATATTGCCCGGGCCGCCACCGTACCCTTGAGGTAATCTTGCTTTCATAATGATAACGTCCTTTCCGTATGTTGATTATTGTTGTGTTTTGTCCAAATCTTCTACCGCCACTTTTCCTTGCAGGCCTTGTAAAAACGCTTGCAGGGGATCTTGTTGCGGCGTGTTTGCTTGTTCCTTATACGGCCCCAAGCGATAGGTTTTGCCGGTAACCGTCACAATCGCATCCCGTACCGCATTGCGGTTTTGCGGCATACGAATCAAGTCTAAAAATTGAGGATTATTGGCTTTGATCAGCACAATATCGTCTTGCAAAAACGCCTCGGACCCCATAAGCACCGATGCCATCATGCGGTGCTTTTGCGCCAGGGTTTCAATCACCTGTGCCCAAGGCGCAAAATAAGGCAGTCCGTTTTCCGCCACCGCAGAGCCGGCGGCAGGTTGAGAAGCCTCTTCCGAAGTTGTTGCCATAAAATCAGCCATCGGTTCTTCAGGAGGACAATCATCATCGGTAAAGGGCGGTACCACCTCTTGTCGATAGCGAGCGGCAACGTCCTCATTTTTTCGAATTTGTTCCCCGTCCCCTTCTTTCCACGGCAGATCAACCTCTGCCGCAGGGGTCGTTCTGAAAATGGCAGGAATTTCTTCCTTGGGTGGTTGAGTGGCAGGTTTCGCCTGCGGTTGCGGGTTCGGGGCAGGAGGAACAGGGGTAGGCGTCTGTATTTCAATCGGTTGGGGTGTTGGAGCAACCGTTTGGCTCGTGGGCAAGGTTAAGCGAATCATGGCCATTTCCAATTCTACCCGCTGATTGACCGCCCCTGCCATATGTTCTCGTGCCTCTTGCAACACTTGCAATACCTGCAAAATTCGTTCCATGGAAAATTGGTGAGCGGCATTCATAAACCCTCGCAGATCTTCGGCTGAGCACACCATAAGATTGGCGGGATTGGGAACCGCTTTTGCCAACATCACATTGCGAAAATAGGTGATCATTTGGTCACACAAACGAGTCATGTCTCCCGCATTGCGATGTAATTCTTCTAAGTTTGCCAAACAGGTCGCTATGTCGCCCGTTGCCACCGCCGTAGCCAACGTATGCAGTCGATCGTTGCCCGGCAGACCCACGATTTGATTGATCCGTTCTACGTCTACCTCGTCGGTTCCTGCGCAGCGATCCAAAATGGACAAGGCATCTCGCATGCCACCATCTGCCAACCGAGCAATCAGTTCAGCGGCGTCGTTGGTTAACGAAAACTGTTCTTGCTTTGACACAAAATGCAATCTTGCGGCAATAGCGCTGTCGGCAATGCGACCAAAGTCGAACCGTTGACAACGGGAAAGCACCGTTACGGGTACTTTGTGTACCTCGGTGGTTGCCAACACAAAAATCACGTGTTCGGGAGGTTCTTCCAGCGTTTTGAGCAAGGCATTAAACGCCGCCACCGAAAGCATGTGCACCTCGTCAATGATATACACACGATATTTGCCTGCTGTGGGGGTAAAATACACTTCTTCCCGTAAGGCACGGATATTATCCACCCCGTTGTTAGAGGCGGCGTCGATTTCTTCTACGTCTAAAATGGTGCCATCGTCAATCCCTTTGCAAATTTCACATTCATTGCAAGGGTCACCGTCAACCGGATGCAGGCAGTTAACCGCTTTTGCCAAAATTTTGGCGCAAGAAGTTTTACCCGTTCCGCGAGAACCGGTGAACAAATAAGCATGGGAAAGTCGCCCGCTTTTAATGGCATTTTTTAAGGTCACGGTAATGTGATCTTGCCCCGACACGTCGGAAAAGGTTTTGGGACGCCATTTGCGATATAACACCTGATACATTTTATTTCCCCCTTGACTACAAAAAAACGGAGCACTTCATACACTTCGGAGCACGCACGCACAGACTGACTGCGTCGCACCAAGCAAACCGCTTAATGCTGCTCGGTTCCCCGCCTGACATGGTTCACAGCGCTCGGTCGCCCAGGGCCCATGCATGCGCACGCCGAAATATATGAGGTTGCCCCGCAAAATAAGGGTATGTGGACAATGTCCACCTTACAGTTATAAAGTCGCCATATCGACGAAATAGTTGCCGTCTTCGGTTTGCGAAATCGCACCGTCTTCGATCTTTTGCGAAATCGACGCCAAAGCATCTTGAATTTCTTTGCGTACCGCCGAAAACAACGTTTCGGTGGATTTGACCGCTTCTTGCTTTTGGTTGACCGTTTTTACATATTGGTCAATTTCGTCGGTAGAACGTGCATGCTCCAGCTCGGCTTCCAAGCGCGCTACTTTTTGTGCCAAAGCACGGTTACGACCATGCAATACATTTAAGCAGTTGACCATGGCTGAGTC
>JAFYMD010000190.1 GCA_017556785.1 Clostridia bacterium
CGGTTTGGGCTTCAATCCCCTTGGCGGCGTCGATCAGCACACAAGGTTGCGGCACGTAGGATTTTAGTTTTTGGGCGGTAGAACGAATATGCACCGAAGGAACGGCAAATACAATACCGTCTGCTTGTGCCGCCACCGCAAGGTCGGTGGTTAATTGTAATGAGGCAGGTAACCGAACTCCCGGCAACAACTTATGGTGTTCTCGTTCCCGTTTCAGTTCTTCGATCTCATGTTCGAAGCAAGACCATACCGTCTCCTTGTGACCGTTGCGATGGGCCGCCAGCGCAAGACCCAAGCCCCAACCACCGGCACCTAAAACCGTAATATTTGCCATGAGTTCCTCCCTAAAAAATGTATTTAAGTTATTATAGCAAATCAAGCGCAAAAAAACAAGAGGAACAAGGCAAAACCTTGTTCCTCTTTCGTGAATCTTATTCGGTCAACGCTAAATCAAAATCCTGATGCACCGTTTCTGTCTTGGTGCTGTCAGTCTGATTTATGATCTGTTTGGTGTCCACCGACAGTTTGGTATTTGGGGCCAATATTCCGTCTACCCACACAAAGCACAAATTATATTGTTCCTCTTCGTAGGTAACATCGCTTTGATCAGCATACAGTTCCATGTCCAAATACAGGGTATCGCCAAACAAGGAGTTCACACCGACCGAAACAGGAGTCAGGTCATTCCCCAAATGATTCCAAATTGAAGACATCACCACCAACGCTTTCCCGTCGTCAAAATCCCGTTGGGAAACCAAATCATAATAGAATTGTTTGGTATCGGTTGCGTTTTCATCTAAAATCCGTTCATCCAACAGCCGCACATAGTCTTCATAAGAATGGCAAATACCTGCGTTTGCAAAGGGCGCGGAAGAAGTTGCAGAATCAGCGGGTTTCAACGACCCGTCGGCCTCCACCATTTCAAAACTGATAAGGTTGATGGCAGTGGTTTTAACAGGACTCCAGAAAGGTTTATAATAATGCTCTTCCCGTCCCGCTGGTTGATTATTCTCGTCAAATTGCTTGACCGTAACCGAAAGCCAGTTGGTTGCCTCGTTCAATTGCGCTCCAAGGTCGATTAGGCGGTCATATTCCAACCACAAAACATATAGGTCGTTTTGTTCCACCTCTGCACCACCGTGCATTTCCAACGTCACGTCAAGTGTCAGTGAACCGTCTGCATCAACTTGGTAGTCGCCTATATTCGCCCTGCACCCCAAATTGCCAAAAGCAACCGGAATCACAATGGGAACAAAACGGTGATAAGTAAGAACATGCAACCGTTTATAGGCCTCGTTTTGCACGTTTAGCATAGAGAAAATATGACTGGCAGATCCACTTCCACCATCGGCCCAATACGCGGCAATTTCGGCCGGCGGAAGGTCATTCATATTCATGGTGCCCACGTCGATTTTGGTCAGCATACCATGTTTGGAATTGGGCAACCAATAGGTTTTCGTGGTGGTAATGGTTTGATGTTGAGCCCGTTCAATTCCTTTGATTTGGAAAAATTCAGGAGTATGTTGAAGTTTTTGAATTTGAGCGGCGTACCATTTGTTTTGGGGATAGTCTTTTATATCGCCGTAATAATGTTCTTCAATTTCCAAAAACAGCGTGTCATTTTCCCGTTTAGCCGAAAGCAAGGTTACGTCGGTAGATTCAAAATAGGTGGTGGAGTTGAAAACCAACAAACTGTTGGTTTGAAAATAGGATGTGGTATAAACTTCCTCTGCTTGCCACTTTTTGGTTTTAATTAAATCCTCGTATTGTTCATAGGTTTCGATTAGGTCTACAAATGAATAACTGGGACCGCTTCCTTTCGCATTGGGAATCAAGTAAAATTCTTTCACCGTTATCATTTCACCAAATCGGGAGAACACCTCGATTTTGCCCACCACGTATTGCAACACTTCCAAGGCATCGGCCGCATCGGGGACACCGGTTTCGGCAGTAACACGGGCGATATCCCGTTGGGATTCGGTCAAGGTAATTTTGCCCACCACCGATTTAAGAATCAGTAAAGCATCTTCGGCAGAAACAGTACCGTCACCCGACACGTCCCCATAAACAACCGCGGGGACATCGGCCGCTTGCACCAAACCGAACGGCAAAATAAGCAATACCAAAGTCAAACAAAGTGCAACTAATTTTTTCATGGGGATCTCTCCTTTACAAATAATATAACTTCCCAAATTTATTATATATATATATATATATTGTCAATGTTTTTGTTGATATCATGTCAATTTTTTGGACAAGTCATAACCAACGCATAGGCACCGCAAAGAAGGAAGCGGCCACTATCAAAACTCAAATTGCGATAAGCCGTAATCGCGATACAAGTATCCCGTATAACACTTACGCATAATCAGGGTTTCAGGCGTTTTTGACCCTTTTTGATAGAAAAACGCATATACTGTATCAATGGCATTTTCCTCACCTAATGCATCCGTGCTGTAAGGAACGATATCCAAATAAATGCGGTTATCTTTTAAGCAAATGCCCGACCAATGCAAACCGCCGGTAGACCAACCGGAACAGCGATACCACAAAACCAAACCATAGGTATCAAAAAAAGATTCATTAAACGCAGGAACCGTGTAGTTATCCCATTTACTGTCCTTTCGCGCATCTTGGTCAACGTAGCCGAGCGCCATAAAAGCCTGATAATCCTCATAGGTTTCGCACACCCACGCCTGCTGAGTATCGAAAATATTATCTTCCAACACATCCCAATAAGCAAAAGCTGTGTTTACCGGAACTTCGGTTTTAATTACACCGCGATATAAGTCACACTCTTTACCAACCGATGCTTTCAAAATATCCAGCGCATCTATCGCGTCGGTTTTTCCGTCACCGTTGGTGTCTCCGGCGTCTTTTGCCCAGGTTTCCAATGATTCCTTACCAACGGAATAGCGCAAAACAAACAAAGCATCTGCCGCATTGACTTTGCCGTCCAGATTCACGTCACCCAAATAGCCCTTTACCGTTTCAACGGAAGAAACCGACAAAGCGGGAATTGACAAGCAGACAAGCAAGATTAGTACCGTTAATACAGAAGTCCATTTTTTCATAATACCCTCTCCTTTTTTGTCTTTTTTAGGGGACTTTCACTTATTAGACGATTGAGAAGGCAAATTTACTCACGAAAAATGAAATAAATATTAAAAAATAAGCCAACCGACCCTGCTGTGGCAAGGTCGGTTGGTTGACGGTAAGTGTCGAAGTAAGGGTATTCCTAATTGACTGCGGGGTCTGGAAAAACTAGTCGATTTCCACAGCAACCTTCTGATCGTTGCGGCTTGCGGCGGCACGCATAACAGTGCGAATTGCTTTTGCAATACGACCCTGTTTGCCGATCACACGACCCATGTCACCTTCTGCAACGTGCAGATGGTAAACCACGATGCCTTCTTCATTGACATCGTCCACTGTTACGGTAACAGCGGTAGGATCTTCTACCAAACCTTGTGCCAGCGTGATAAGAAGTTCTTGCATAATTATACCTCCCATTCAGAGTTAGATGATACCGTTATTTTTCAACAAAGTTTTAACCGTTTCGGTGGGTTGAGCACCGTTTGCCAGCCATTGCTTTGCTTTTTCGCTGTCAATTTTAACCACAGGGGTCTTTTCCAGCGGATTGTAATAACCGATTTCCTCGATGACACGGCCATCACGAGGGCTTCTGCCGTCTGCTACTACAATGCGGTAGAAGGGAGCTTTTTTGGCACCCATACGACGCAATCTCATTTTTACTGCCATGTCTTTCACCTCCTGTGAAATACGTAAATACTATTGATTCAGCAGCATTGCTGTTGAAAACTAAAGTTTAAAGTCGGGAGGCAACATACCGTCCATGCCACCCAAGTTCATGCCTCTGCCAAAGCGTTTGCCTTTTTTGCCGCCTTTGCTGAACTGCTTGAACATTTGTTTCATTTGCTCGTGTTGTTTCAGCAAACGGTTAACGTCCTCTACCTTCATACCGCAACCGGCGGCGATGCGCCGTTTACGCGAGGGGTTGATCAACTCGGGTTTTGCCCGCTCAGCCGGAGTCATGGAAAGAATGATGGCTTCGGTACGCAAAATTTGTCGATCGTCGATCTCCACGTCTTTTAACTTGCGTTCCATGCCGGGGATCATGCCCAACATTTTTTTCATGGAACCCATTTTTTTGATTTGACCGAACTGCTCCAGCAGGTCGTTCATGTCAAATTTGTTTTGTTGCAAGCGGCGAGCCATTTCTTCGGCCTTTTTTTCGTCCAACTGGCTTTCGGCTTGCTCGATCAAAGTAAGAATATCACCCATTCCCAAAATACGGGAAGCCATACGATCGGGTTGAAATACTTCTAAATCTTCTAATTTTTCACCGGTACCGGCAAATTTTACCGGTTTCCCTGTCACCGCGCGAACCGACAAAGCGGCACCGCCGCGGGTATCACCGTC
>JAFYMD010000191.1 GCA_017556785.1 Clostridia bacterium
ATTTCTACAATCATCAGCGTATTCAATTAAAAACAAAACTGACACCACTTGAAAAGCGATGTCAGTTCGTTGCTTAAATTCTAATACAAACTACCATTAGGGTCTTTTTTGTACTGTCCGCACAATTTGGGGCAGTCTAACGATACGCTCCTTTTTTTATGGTTCTTTCATTTACCGTTTCAAATTAAATTTATCCCGACGTTCTACCGTTGCCATTTTTTGCATCAGGTAATCGGGGTCATAGCTAAACACGTGTTGCACCGATTCATGTTGGTTGCTCTTACCTACCTCAAAGTCGGTGGCCCATGCTTTGCCTTCTTCGGTTTGCAGCATTTCTTTTACCTTTTGGGAATAGAACTGCATTTCCTTATACATGGTGGCGGTCACAAAGCCGTTGCAGTAGTAGTCCATCCACATAACGGCAGGAATCCCGCCTGCTTCATACGTCGCCTTCAGCACGGGGAACAAAGCACCGTAGGTGTTGATAGAGGTAACTCGCATATCCTCATTTCTTAGCCGCAAATTGGTAACCGCTTTGCCGTCACCGTAAAAGGTGTTGTAAATTTGGTCACGGTGATGCATATGGTAGTTAAACACCGTCAGTCCCGCCCGTGCCGCCGACTTGGTCAGCTCATAGGTTTCGGCAGGGGTAAAGGGGGTGTTTTGATAGGTGCTGACACCGCAAATTTCATCCGAAGCCGCCACAATCTCGCCAACCAATCCGGCACGGTACATTTGATAATAGGCTTCTCGATAGTGGGTGTTGGCGGTAGTCGGTTTCAAACCAACAGCGATCAAAGGACTGCCTTCGTACCGTGCCAACATTTTGGCACCGGGCACGTTGGTGGTAGACAACGCTTCTTTATAATCCCGTGTGCGGTTGACCGTACGGAACAAATCCAAGTCTTGCATGGCCTTGGACTGCTCGTGGAACACGTTGGTTTCGGGCAACAAGGGAGTGAAATTCAAGTGTCCCGAGGCATCGGTCATGCCCTCTGCCCGAGGATCAATTTCGCTAAAATCGGTATACTCGCTGTGATAAGCGGCATTGAGCTTTGCAATATCGCCGTAATACGCTTTTAACCATTGTTGGAAATCGGTAACCAGTTTTTGATCCAAATCCATACGCCAGTCGTGGTCTATGGTCAACCAACCGCGGCTGTCCTCTTGGGCAATGGGAGTAACTCCGTTGGCAAAGGAGAAGAAGGTGTCGCCAAACCGTTTGTAAGTCCAACTGTTGAGAGCACCGTTCATTTTGTTGTTGCCGTCGGCGGTGGTAATGCCTGCGAAGGGCTTGGTAATCCCTTGCTTGTTGATGGAGCTTTCGTAGGTATAGTTGCCGTAGGGCTCAAACTTAAAGTCCCCCATTAGGCTGACCAAATCCATCATAACACGGTTGGAAGCATTGGCAAACCCGCTAATTCCGATCTCGTAGGTAAATGCCATGGTAGAAGTCAGGTAGTTGACTCCCGCTTCTTTCATGTCCAGCAGGTCGTTTACCATGGTTTCAAAGGGATACGGACTGTCTTGGTTGTTGCCCCGCATGTCTGCCATGTTTTGGGTAGCAAACAAGGGTTCCCGTGTCCCGTCATCTTTGACCATATAATGTTGGTTATAGGGATTCAAATTTACGGTCACCGAATCGCTTTCTACCGTCAAGGGCAGGGTAACCAATTCGCAGGTGCCCGTTGAGTCAGACAACACCCGCAAGGTCAGGGTAGTGTCCCAAGGAGCAGGTTGGAAATACAGGGTGTTTTGTTTGGGTGTTTGGCTGTCCAAGAAGCAGTAGGTGTGGTAGCTGGTTTGGAATTCTTCATAAACCCCCAACCAACCGTTGCGTATCAGCTTTACGGGATTGTCATAAGCGTCTTTTTTCAATTCCTTTTCCACCGCTTCGGGTTGAGTGACCTGCGGGTCAGCGGCGGCAGTAAAGGAAAAGGAGTTGGCAGACACGCTGCGACCGCCTACGTACATGGCCGCCCAATCGGGAGATCCCTGTTCATTGGCTACTTGTGCTTCCAGCACGGCTTTGTAATTGCCGGCAGGGTAAGAGGCATAGCCCGTAAACCGCACCCAAACAGAGCGGCTTTCTCCGGGATACAACGCGTCAAACAACCGATAGGCGTAGTTGTCATTGATTGCGACTTGGCTATATACGCCTTCGGAAATTTCTTTATACAGGAAGGGGCGAATATTGAAAAAGCCTTGCCCTTCCCCTTTGAGCACAGTATTGCCGGTATTGGTAAAGGTAAATTTCAGCCAAACCTGTTTGCCTGCGGGAATGGTGCCGGATTTTACCAAATCCTTGGTATCATAATGAGGATATGCCGTACCCATTTTATCGTCTACAATGGTGGCACTCCAGTTGGCCAATTTGTTGGCGTTCATGTTTTCGTCGCACACGTACCCGTCGTAGGTAAAGGTCACGTCGGCTTCCCCCGGCATGGTGTTGTCAAAATATTCGGTCATACCGTCGGGCACACGGCTCGGTTCTTCCCAAGTGGTGGTTTCCACGTGCACCTTTTGGGCATTTTTGCCCCCTTGCAAGGTGTATTTTAACGGAACCGCCGTATAAGCGGTTACGTTGGTCGGTACTTCATAGGTCAAGGTGGTGCCGTCTTTCAGCTTTATGCTGCCGCTTGTCTTTTTGGCAGAATTGTACAGCGACAAGGTGCCTTGCTTTTTGGCGGCAGAAGAAATGGGATTGTAGATCACGTTCATTTCTTCGTTCAAAGCATGCCCTTCTATATCGGTCAATTCAGCAGGGGTGCCCAATTCTTCCATCAATTTGGCGGTGTCTTCGGGGTCGGTAATATCGGTTTGTTGAAAATCCTTACCATTTACCCCATAGTAGCGGTCCATGGCGGCATAATAAATGTCTTCTTGGGTCATACCGGTGGTATCAGCCGGAAAACGATCCAATTTCCCCACCACGTGTTGTAAAATTTGCAAAGCGTCCAAAGCTGCAATTCCTCCTACTCCATCTACGTCGGCCATTTGCGCCGCTGTGTCGGTTAATTTGATTTTGCCTACTACGTGTTGCAATACGTTCAGGGCATCGGTAGCGTCTACCTTACCGCTGGCATTCACGTCGCCAAACAACGGTTCGGCGGCATAAATGGTAGGCATTGTCATACACATAGCCGCAATCAATAAAAAACATACGATTTTTTTCACAGTATCAACTCCTATGGGCGGCCGATTGCGACCACCCCAATCTGATGCCACTTATTTCAAATTAAATTTGTCTCGACGGGCAACGCTGTTATAAGCGGCCATGAGGTAATCCGGATCGTAGCTGTAAATATGAGTGGCATTGGCATTGACGTTACTGCCTTTGGCGTCGAAATCAGTCGCCCACGCTTTGCCTTCGGTTGTACTCAGCATTTCTTTAACCTTGGCGGTATAGAACTGCAATTCTTTGTACTTGGTAGAGGTCACAAAGCCGTTGCAGTAGTAGTCCATCCACATAATGCCGTTGGCACCGCCTGCTTCGTAAGTGGCTTTAAAGGTGGGGAACAAAGCAGCGTAGGTGTTAATGGACGTCACCTTCATGTTGGTATCCTTCAAGTGCATGTTTACGTCGGCCTTGCCGTCGCCGTAGAAAGTGTTATAAATCTGATCGCGATAGCTCATGTGGTAATTCATGGTATGAATGCCCGCCAATTGAGCATGTTTGGTCAGTTCGTAGGTTTCCGAAGGAGTATAGGGGGTGTTCACGTAGGTGGAAGTACCGTATACGTAATCGGAAGCGGCAAGGATTTCCCCTACCAGACCGGCTCTGTACATTTGATAATAGGTTTCACGGTAGTGAGCATTGGTGGTGTTGCCTTTTAACCCTACGGTGATGAGGGGACTGCCTTCGTAGCGAGCAATCATTTTTGCTTTGGATACCCCTGTCACCATAAGAGATTCTTTATAATCCCGCGCCCGTTTGACCGTACGGAACAAGTCTAAATCCCGCATAGCTTTGGAACGTTCATGGTACACGTTGAACTCACTTACGTTGGTAAAGTTATAATGGTTGTTGTCCAACACGCCGAAATCACGAGGATCGATTTCGGTAAAGTCGGTGTATTCCGCCCCATATGCACGGTTCAGAGCGGTAATGGTGCCATAGGTTTCTTGCAACCACGTCTGCAAATCTTCCACCAAATCATTGGTCAAGTCCATGCGCCAATCGTGGTCAATGGTCATCCAACCACGGCTGTCCTCTTGTGCGATGGGGGTTACGCCGTTTGGATTGGCCCAGTACATTTTGCCAAAGCGTTCATAAGTCCAGGTGTTGAGAATCCCGTTAACCTTATTGTTTCCCTTGGCGGCGGTGACTCCCGCATACAATTGGGTAATGGACGTGGCTTTGCTAATGGAATTTTCGTAAGGATACATACCGTACCCTTCAAACTTAAAGCCCAATAAACTCGCCAAGTCCATCATAGCACGATTGGCGGCAACAGCCATATTGCCCGTCCCTGTCGTGTACGCAAAAGCCATGGTAGAAGTCAGGTAGTTAATGCCCGCCTCTTTCATGTCTTTAAAATCGTTAACCAACACGTCCATGGCATACGGCTCGTATTGGGAGTTGCCCCGCATATCGGCCATATGTTGGGTACCCAAAATCGGCTCGCGAGTGCTGTCAGCCTTGACCACATAGTTTTCGTTGTACGGATTCAGGTTGATCTTCACCGATTTGCTGTCTACCTTTAAGGGAAGCTTCACCACCTGTACTTGCCCCGACTGATCGGAGATTAAGCGAATGGTCAAAGTGGTGTCCCACGGAGCGGGTTGGAAATAAATCGTGTCTTGCTCCGCCGAAGAAGTATTGATACGGTAATGGGTGTGATAAGAGGTTTGGAATTCTTCATAAACCCCCAACCAACCGTTCCGTTTGGTGGTGGAAATATTT
Source organism: Clostridia bacterium (assembly GCA_017556785.1). Taxonomy (GTDB): domain Bacteria; phylum Bacillota; class Clostridia; order Oscillospirales; family Acutalibacteraceae; genus UMGS1484. The sequence goes on from JAFYMD010000191.1 coordinate 4,907, forward strand.
TCATTTTTCACGGTCAGATTGTTGCTTGAACCGCCTACCACAAAGTCATAGGTGGCTTTGGTGATGGGGCGACCGCCTACGTACATAACACCCCAGTCGGGAGAAGTTTGCTCGTTGGCAATTTGTCCTTGCAGTTCTATACGGTATTCCCCGCTGGGCAAGGAACCATAGCCGCCCGCTCCGAATTTGACCCAAAATTCAATGGTCTCGCCGGGATACCAATGGTCGTACAGCCGCACAAACATATTGTCATTGGTGGCAACCTGACTATAACTGCCGCCGTTCTTTTTATAAAGAATAGGATAAAAACAGAAATACCCTTGTCCGTCCCCTTTTAAAATGGTGTTGCCTGTATTGGTGGCGGAAAACCGAAAGAAGGTCTCATTCCCGCTCGCAGGAATACTTCCCGAACGGGTGAGGCTCGTCACATCGTAAGGGGGGTATTTGGTACCTTGCTTGTCTTTAGAAGGTTTGGCGTTCCAAAACGAATTGGCAGCCCCCTCCACGTTGGTGGATTGGGCATAACCCATATAGGAAATCGAAACACCCACGTCATCGGGCAAGGTGTTTTCAAAATAGTCGGTTTTATTGATCCGTTGGGGATTTTCGTAGGTGGTGGTTTCCACGTGTACCACCTCTGCCGAAGGGCCTCCCTTGACCGAATAGGTCATGGGAACCGCCGAATAGGCGGTCACGTCGGTGGGCACCGAATAGGTTAACGTGGTGCCGTCCGACAGGGTAATGGTGCCGGTCTTTTTGGCAGAAACGTTGTACAGCGACAAATTGCCTTGCTTTTTGGCTTCGGCGGAAATGGGGTTGTAAATAATATTTCCTTCGCTGTTGAGCTGATGCCCGATGATATCGCTGTCGGCTAAAAGTTGCCCCAATTCTTTGTTCACTTCTTTGGCATCGTTAAAATCATCTAAGGTGAGTTGGGTGAAGTCAGCACCGTTCACACCATATTGCTTATCCAGATCGGCATAATATTCTTCCCGTGTTTGGGTATCAACAGGAGGCGTAGGATCATCGGGAGGCGTAGGATCGTCGGAGCCGTCGTCCGGCGGAACCACTTGACCCTTGTCCGCAGGGAAACGAGTGATTTTGCCTACCACATATTGCAAGATCATTAACGCATCTTCTGCCCCAATCAGGCCGTTGTCACTTACGTCGGCAATGGCATGGACCTCGTCGAGCAAAACGATCTTGCCCACCACTTTTTGAAGCACCACTAAAGCGTCGGCCGAATCGATCTTCCCGCTTCGGTTCAAATCGCCCCATTGTAATTGGGTCTGTTGCGCTGTTGCGGTAAACGGAGTAACAAACATACACACCGCCAACAACACGCACAATAATTTACGCATAACAGTTCCTCCTTGTTTTGGGTACTGTGATTTTGTTTATTATACCATGAAACCGAGCCAAATGGAAGAAGAAATATTCTTCAATCATCGACTCGGTTTCATCATGACAAGTAGAATCTAAGACGATTCTTTATGAATTATTCTTTTCCAACAACGATCCGTAAGATCACCAGAGCATCATCGGCACCAATGCCGCTATCACCGTTTAAATTGGCAATTTCTTTTTGCTCGGCCGTCAATTGTGTTTTACCAACCACAAATTTCAGCACTTCCAAGGCATCGGCGGCGCTGGTTTTCCCGTCACCGTCTACGTCACCCCGTACAGTATCAACGGGAGGAGTGGGATCATCATTACCGCCGTCGGGATCTACTTTTTTCAAGTCTGCCTCGGCTTTTTCCAGTTTTTCCAAACCGGTAACAAATACCTTTTGCAAGGGAGTCAAAGCATCGAATGCGGCGCGGGCGGCTTCAATCGCAGCGCGATCGGCGGCCGTAACGGTTGCGGGAATGGCGCTGATCAAAGCATCTACCGCTTCGGCGGCAACTTTGTTGGGATCTTCGTAAGGACCATCGTTAAAGAAGGGGTTGTATTCATCGTTGAACTCATACAGAACCATGGAGGAGTAGTCCATCCACCATGACTTGCCAAAAGAGTAGGTGTATTGTTGGCTGTAATCTTCGCGATAACTACCGCAAGCGATATTTACGCCGTACATACCGCTTTCGTCGTCAAAACGGGGAATCCGTACTTCAAAGCCGTAGCCGTCGTTGTTGCCGTCTTCGTCTTCATCAAAATAGAAAGCGCAGAAGTTACGAGAGTCGGACAAATATTCGGCAGGGGTCATATTGCCCAAGGAAACCTTGGCATGAGGAGTCATGTCATCTAGCGTCAAATCGTGACCGTGCAAGCGGAATTTTACATCCCCTTGTTTGGGATCGTCGGTTTGTTCATAGAAATGGCCTTCGGGATTGTTGGATTTGGAACGGCTCATATAGTCGGGGTCCAAATACAGACCAATGGAGTCGTTGCGATTGAAGTCGCCGGTGTCGTTCAGGTCAGTGTCGAAGGAGCGAACGTAGACGTAAATAAAGGTTTCGTCGTAAGCAGTCCAAAAGTCCACCGAGTGATCCACGTCGTCGAAGTAATTGTCCCAACCGCCGTTGGCATAAAACGCGTCAATATCGCCACGGGTGCTGTCGAAGTGGTAGATGTTCATATTGTTATCTTTTTCTTTGTAAAATTCATCCAATTTCCCGTCTACCACAAAGCCTTCGGCGGCTTGGTTGAGTTTGAGTTCGGTAATTTTGCCCAGCAAATCCAACACTTTTTGATAGTTGTTCACCAATGCCTTTTGTTCTTTGGTCAAAGCATTATAAGCGAAGTCGGCCTCTTTTACGGCATCTTCGTCATCAATGGTTACAGTATCTACTGTGGGCAAAGCGTTGATTTGAGCAATCACGGGGTCAGCGGCGACTTGGTCAGCGGCTTGTTGTTGCAAGGCTGCCAAAGTCTTTTCAGCGCTGATCAAGGTGTTGATGTTGGTTACGTACCCTTTTTGCATTTCGGTAAGGGCATTGTAAGCGGCTCGGGCATCGGCAATGGCAGTTGCATCCTCCAAAGTCACGTCGCCAATGGCATTGATCAAAGCGTCTACCTCAGCGGCGGCAGCTTTGTCTTCGGCCGAAGCGGCATCATCTTCCAGTTGTTCAATGCGAGCCACGGCGGCATTCAGGGTGTCTACCCCAATCACCAAAGATTGATAGTCGGCATCCACCGCATCATAAGCGGCTTTGGCGGCCATAACGGCATCCTTTTCCCCCAACGTAATGATTTCGGGGAACTGAAGAATCATAGCGGTTACGTCTTTGGCGGCGTTGCGCTTAGGAACAATATCATTAAGAGCGGCAGCGTTTACCAAACGGATATCGTCAAACAACACTTCGTCGCCCACCAAGCAGTTGGTCATTTTGCCGCCGCTGGTCAAACGGATACGCATAGAAGACAAATCGGTAGCAGTTACCATTTTATCCAAATGCACCACCACGTGGTTCCAACCTTTTTTCAAACCGGTCAAAGCCTTGCGAATGCCGTTGGCATTGTCGGGCATACTGGTAAGAGGAGGGTTATCGTATTCGCCGTTTTGGTTCACGTGCACTTCATCGTCAGCACGCACGTCCGACCAATATTGTTCGGCACCGTCCAACATATTGTCACGGCTGACGTAAACGTCCATGGTCAGGTATTCGGCACCTGCGGCATTGACCCGCGCACCGCTGTCATGCATAAACAGATACAGGTCTTGGGCGTTGGCTTTTACCACACCGCCTACCGCACCGGACCCTTCTACAAAGTTTTCGGTATCTAAAAATACTTTGTCGTTGTTGCCGTTGCGGTCATGGTAATAGGACATAATGGCAATCATGTCGTCCATGGAGCGGAACTGTACGTCTACGTATTCAGCCGCCGAAGCCACCATGCCCCCAAAAGGCACAATGGTAAGCAACAAGCACAACGCTAGGAACATACTGATTGTTTTTTTCATAAAAATTCCTCCTAAAAAATGACGTGTGGTATTTTTTTGAACTGTGCACATAAGACGCAGTCCCGGTTTTACCGAGGCAGTATCACAATTACCCCCCTGTGCTCGCGCACAACTTCTTGAAAATAAAATTCGGCCACCTTCCGTGTCCGTACACAAATTGTACTATATTTATTTGGCTTTGTCAAGAGATTTTTGTGCAAGATTTTGTAACAAACGGCAGAGCAGCCATCAAGCCTGTACCGATTTCTCTACTTTTGGTTGAATGATTAGAATTCCGTCTAATTACTATTGACATTCATTTTAATGCTATTTATACTGAAATCAATGAGATCTCAACCAAAACGAAAGGAGAAAAACCATGACAGCATTGGAAATTGATCAAGCATTAAGCGAAATCATGAAAAATAAATGCGAAGAAAGTAAACAAAAATTGGCTTGCTTGCCACCAAACGCCAAGCAAGAACGCAAAGCGTTGCAGATTGAAATGGGGATGTACGGTTTATTGATACGGTTCGGTCAATTGCACGACGTAAAAAAAGGTGAAACACCCCAAGAGCAAAGGGAACATGTATTGTATATTCGGGAACAAATGATGTTGCGGGAAAAGCAGATGCAAAACTTTCCTAAATTTGAAGCACAATATCAGCAAATCACCGACACTGAAGAAAAAAAGCGGCTAATTGCCGCCTATCACGCAGAAATACAAATGCGGTGTCAGATGGTTCCCAACTATTTGCAACAATACCAAGCCGCGAAATCGACAAACAATGCCGAGGAGACCTTTGAAGCAGGCATTAAGGTGGCCGTGGTGGAAGAAGGGTTCCGTCTGTGGGAACAGTGGCGAATACAACACGGCGTTTATCCGGGATTGCTGGGGTAAATGATATGAATCACACCAAAATATTACAACTGTTGGGCAATGAAACACGGGTACGTATTTTACAGTTGCTCGATCAGGAAGATACTTACGTGGAAAAATTGGCTTGCGAACTAAATTTAACGCCGGCTACCGTGTGTTATCATTTAAAAAAAATGGAAAATGTTGGAGTCGTACGATGCAACCGTTCCCAATTTTACATGATCTATTCTCTCGACCCCGCCTTTTTGAATTTAACCGTGGGGCAGTTATTGGCAGAGTGTCCTATTCCCCAAAAGGTTGAAGAAGAGGATAAATATCAAAAACAAGTGATTGCCAACTTTTTTCGTTACGGACGGTTGACCCATATTCCATCTCAAAGAAAAAAGCGAGAAATCGTGGTACGGGAAATTGCCAAAGACTTTAAACCGCAAACCCAATACACCGAAGAACAAGTCAACGATATCATTCACAAATACCATTCGGATCACTGCACAATTCGTCGGGAAATGGTCATGATGGGACTGTTGGTGCGTAAAAACAACCTTTATTGGGTGGCACTGTGAGCACTGTCAACATTGCCCCATTTATTAAGGAATACCGCCGACAACACAACCTCACCCAAGCAGATTTCGCCAAGCTGGTGGGGGTATCTCCTCAAGCGGTTTCCAAATGGGAACGGGAACAAGGGTACCCCGACATTACCCTGCTTCCCACCCTCGCCTGCTTGTTCGATTGTTCGGTGAATGACTTTTTTCAAACGGATTGCCACGGCTTTGCCTCGCAATGACAAGTTATGCTTTGCACCAACCTCGTCATTCTGAACGCAGGAATCCATAGTCCCAAAACGGGGGAATTTTCACACAAACAAAGGACAGACCGTTCACCACGGTCTGTCCTTTTCCATCATTCTATTATGCTCGTTCGGCGAGGATTTGATCCACGCTCACCAGTTTAACACACAAACAGAACAAGCGGGTGGCAATTTCCAAATCGGCCACGGGGGGATAAGAGGGAGCAATACGGATATTGCTGTCGTCGGGGTCTTTGCCATAGGGGTAGGTTGCCCCTGCTCCGGTAAGAATAACCCCTGCTTTTTTGCAACGGCTGACAATGCTCTTGGCGCAACCGGGCAGAGCGTCAAAGGAGATAAAATAACCGCCCTTGGGCTCGATCCAAGAACCGATTTCCAAACCGCCCAATTCTTCACGGAAGATATTCAGCACCATTTCAAATTTGGGGCGCAAAATATTGGCGTGCAAGCGCATATGTTCTTTCATACCATTAATGTCGCCAAAGAACCGCACGTGACGGAGTTGGTTTACCTTGTCGTGACCGATGGTTTGAATGGTCAGTTGCTTTTTGATGTCTTCCATGTTGTTGTGGGAGGTTGCCAAAGCGGCGATGCCCGAACCGGGGAAGCTGATTTTCGAGGTAGAAGCAAACTTATAGACCATGTCGGGATTGCCTGCTTTTTTGCATTCGTCCAAAATTTCGATCAGTTCATCTTGCACGTCGTCGTACAGGTGATGAATCCCGTAAGCGTTGTCCCAGAAAATGCGGAAATCCTTGGCGGCGGGTTTCAAACGGGCGAAGCGACGTACCACTTCGTCGGAATAGGAGTTGCCGGTAGGGTTGGAATATTTGGGAACACACCAAATGCCTTTGATAGCATCGTCTTCGGCAACCAATTTTTCAATCATGTCCATGTCAGGGCCGTCGGCGTGCATGGGAATGTTAATCATTTCTACCCCAAAATACTGGGTAATGGCAAAGTGACGATCATACCCGGGCACGGGACACAGGAATTTCACTTTATCCAATTTGCACCAAGGGGTGTTGCCCATAATCCCGTGGGTCATGGCACGAGCCACGGTGTCGTACATGACGTTCAAGCTGGAGTTACCGTAAATAATGATGTTATCTACGTTCACTTCCATCATATCGGCAATGAGTTGTTTGGCTTCGGCAATGCCGTCCAGCACACCGTAGTTGCGGCAGTCGGTACCGTCTTCGCAGGTCAGGTCATCGGAAGAGCTGAGCACGTCCATCATACCCATAGAAAGGTTCAGTTGGTCGGCACCGGGCTTCCCACGGGCCATGTTCAGTTCCAAATGGCGGCTTTGGTACTCTTTGTACTCGGCATGAAGGTCTGCCCGCAGGGCTTGCAGTTCTTCGGTGGTCATTTCTTTGTATGCTTTCATAAAATTCTATCCTCATTCCTTAGAAATAAAGTATCAATAATAGGTTACGTTGACTCGTTTCCCGATTTTTTTCAAAATTTTGGCAAGTTCAATGATCAGCTGCATTTTAATACTGAAACTAATCGGCAAATTGGGATTTTGGTGAGCAGGGTTCATGGCACGACCGATAAAGAAGTTAATGTCGGTGGCATCTTCCAACATCATGCGGCACAATTGCGATGCCCCATCTTTTTTGTACCCCCACCGCACGTAGGACTCGTTGTCTTTTAGGTAGTCCTTGGCATAGGCCAACACACGGTTGACGGTGATCACCCCTTCGGTGACCAATTCCATTCCCTCCAAGGTGGCGGTGGGAGGAATATCGTCATCGTAGTAGTCCAAATTGGGCTTTAGTTCTTTTCCCAAATAATCAGCCACCAAATTCGAAGTGGTACCGCCGCACACCACGTGCTTGCCTTCGCTTGCCAAAAACTGAGAAATCATGTTTTCGGTTTCCTCGTGCACCGCAGGAGGCCCGAACATTACGTTGAGCACCTCTCGCTTACGCAAACGAATGGCACACACGGTGGTATCGTCACCGGGTTTAAAGCGATACAGATTGTTGACCTCTTCCAGTAAAATGGTTGCCCAGGTTTTGGCGGAAAAATTGGGGTCATAAATCGACTCCAAATATTGAATAATATCTTCTCGCTCCCACCCGAATTTGCGGTCAAGTCCAATCCCCGCATGGGTCACCCCGTCGCTCATGGCAATAAACAGATCATTTTCTTGCAAATCAATGCGGGAATGGTAAATCTGCTTATCTCCGATTTGATGAATGTGCTTAGGGGGGCAATAATGCTTGCCGTCCCGCAAAACAATGATCAAGGGATTGTCATATTGGTAAATCTCGGCTGTTTGGTTGTTCAGCAAATGAATCAAGGTAAAGGTCGAATAAGCGACGCCCCGCACCGAACAAATGGGCAAGGTGTCGGCAATGGTGTTTACGCATTCCTCCATGGAAAGCCCTGCGGCCATCATGGTGGAAATAATTTTAGAGGTAAGGGTAGACAAAATACTTGCCTTTACCCCGCTCCCCAAACCGTCGGCCAACACGATCACGGTGGAATTGTCGCCTTGCTCCAACACGTCAATATGGTCGCCGCACAATTGCTCGCCGTATTTGTTCATACTTTGGTGGCCGATGTCGGCAAATAAACTATTCATCGGCAATCGACTCCTTCAATTTGGTCAGGGCGATTTTGGTTTCGGCGGCAGTCTCCCCAAGCAACGAAGCGATTTCTTGCACGATTCGCATTTGTTTTTCTACTACGTTGTCGGCAATTTCCACCGTTTGGGCGGTAATCGCCTCTTTCTTTTGCCGTTCCAAGGTTTCCTCGGTAATGTTACGCATATCGGCAATCAAAATATGATATGCCGCATCCAAAATCACCGTAATTTCCAAATAGGTGTTGGTTTTTTCCATATGAAGCTGGTGGGTAGAAATCCGTTGCTTCTTTTCCAGGGGAATGGCAAAAATATCGGGATCCATCAGGTGAGAAATGGCTTCGCCCATCACGTCGATTCGATGCTCGATTCCCAACATATTCATGGCAGAACGGTTGATCTGCTGAATTTCCAGCTCATGATTGAGCACGATAATGCCGTTGGGGGTGTTGTTGATGATGGTGTCGGAAAAGGTTTCGGCTTTTTCTTTTAAATAGGGTAAGCACATGGAAATGTCTGCCTTGCCACGGTAAATGGCAACCGCCTTGTCACGACAAGTGGAATACCCGCAACCACCGCAGTTAAGCTCATCTTCCTTTGTATTTTTGCCCATGCGAGCCAAAATTTCCTTTAAGGTTTCTTCGTCGGGATATTCCCGCTTGCGGGGAATGGGCAAAAATTCTTTGTGCATACTTCCTGTGTAAGCAGGAGTAAAGGCAAAGGATTTGTCCACGTTTTGTTCCACCAGCGACACGTCCAGCAAGGTGGTGGTGGTACGTCCCGGTCCGCCGATACAGCCCGATTCGCAAGCCGACATTTCAACAAAGCACTTGTGCATGGTACCTTTTTGAATTTCTTTCAGGGCATCCACACATTCCTTTACTCCGTCTACGGCAATGTAGGTATACTCTCGATTTTTTTCACCCATAGCACGAATAATCCCACGGGTGACGGGGAAAATGGCGGTTTTGTTATGCTGTGCTCCCTCCCCTGTGGCGGTAATGGCAATGTTTTGCTCGGCAAGCCAACGGTCTAATTGGTCAAAGGTCAGTACCGCATCGGCATAGCCTTCATACCGCTCGGCCTCGTCTTTTTTGGCAATGCAAGGGCCAATGAACACCACTTTGGCATCGGGAATACGGGTTTTAATGTCCAGCGCATGGGTTTGCATGGGAGACAGCACCGGTGCCAAGTAAGGAATGACGTCGGGGAAATACTTTTGAATCATTAGGTTGACCGAAGGACAACTGGAGGAAATAACGATATCTCTTCCCTCGGAAAGCAGGGCGTTGTATTCTTCGCACACCTTGGTAGCACCCACGGCAGTTTCTTCGGCAGAGGTAAAGCCCAATTGCTTTAGGGCACGCTCTACGTCGGCAATGGTTGCTCCGCCGTATTGCGCAGCAAAAGAAGGTGCCAAACTTGCCACCACGGGGTGACCGCTTTTTAACATACCCTCTACCGCGTAACGTTCCGAAAAAATCTCTTTGCTGGTTTGGGGACAAGCGTTGTAGCAAAGCCCGCACCAAATGCAGTCGTCGGCAATAATCCGTGCATGACCGCCCGAAAAGCGAATGGCTTTTAGGGGGCAATGTCGAATGCATTTGTGACAACTACGGCAGTTGTTTTGCCGTAATTTTAAATATTGTGCCATAGGGATTCCTCCTTTGGAAACATAAGAAGATAACAACGGCTTGTTACCCTCTTATATGCCCAACGTAGCAGAGAACGTAGGGGGCGACAACCTGCCGCCCGTTAAGGTGCGTCGCAAAACCAAGGTGTCATTCTGAACGAAGTGAAGAATCCGCATCTCCTTGCAGATTACTCACGGATATTACGGATTGCCACGCCCCGTTGGGGCTCGCAATGACAGGATAGCGAGAAATACCGATCCCCGAAGGGCGAAACCGCCCTTCGGGAAACAGGTTAAGATTACAGTTTTGCGATGACTTCGGTTTCGAAGAACGCGTCTACCCCTTCGGGAGTGATGGAAAATACGTTGTCGTCTACCGTAACGCAAACGTCTTTTTGGCAGTTGCCCATGCAAAAAGTACCTGCCAATTCCACCTTGTCGCCAAGGTTCTTTTCTTCAATCAATTCTTTCAAGCGTTCCACCACGGTGCGAGAGCCTTTCAGGTGGCAAGAACTACCAATACATACCGTAACTTTCATACGTTTATCCTCCTTTTGATTAGAACAAGATAATCAAGAATTGGGAAACCAATACCACCGCAATCAAAGCGATAGGATAGGTTGCGGCATAAGCGGCGGCCACGTCTTCGGTGCCTGCCACGTTAATGAGGGTACCCAAAGCGGGGGTAGAGGTCATACCGCCGGTGATCGAGCCCAAATTGTTGAGCAAGCTGAGCTTGAGCACGTATTTGGCAAACAAGAAGCCGAGGATCATGGGAATAATGGTCATGATCAAGCCGTATACGAAGTACATAATGTCAAAGCTTGCCACAAACTCGGCGCCACCGGGAATACCGGCACCTGCCAAGAACAACACCAAACCAAGTTCACGGAACAACTTCAAGGTCGGTTGTGCCGGCATAATGCTTACCTTGCCCACTCTGGCAAAGTGACCCATCACCAAGGAAACCAACAAGCAACCGCCGGTGGTGGTCAGGGAGAAGCAAGTACCGTCTAACCCTTCGCCCGACAGGGGAATTTTAATTTTGCCAACCAACGTACCAAGTACGGCGGCAAAAGCAAAAGCGGCAATTCCCATGTGGTCAATATGCAACAGATTGGCAATGGATTTTTTCTTGGATTCGTCGGTCTTAATCACCAATTTGGCACGTTCTGCTTCCATATTGGCTTTGGTCATTTTGGGAATCAATTGTACGAACAATACCACACCGATTACACCGAAGATATAGGCGATCCCGTGACCCACCGAAACCAACCCTTCAAATTCGGGAGCAACCGTAGCCTTAGCGGCAGAGAAGGCGGGCGTAGAGGTCAGCGAGCCGGAAAGTAAGCCTACGATCATGGCAACAAAGCCGTCTTGACTTTCGGCACCGTTGCCGTAGCCGATGGCGTCAATCTCACCAAGACCAATACAAGCGGCGGCGGCCAGACCGCCTGCCAAAATTACTACCAAACCAAGCAATACGTAGGAAGTAAAGTTCTTTTTTAAGTTACCGAAAAATTTGGGACCTGCAATAAAACCAACAGCGGTGACAAACAAAACAAGTCCCAAACTTTCCACCATGGAAAGCCACTTTTCGTCAAAGGTAATCAAGGTTTTGCCGACAATGGCATCGCTGCAAAAAACAGCACCGAACAACAACGCTACGATAAATACACCGGCATCACCCAAAGAGATTCCTTTTATGGTAATACGCCCCAAGGCATATCCGGCAAACAAAATCGCAAACAAGCAAAACAGTAAAAAGGAAACACCTTCAACAGGGATAACCCCTCCAAATAAATTCATTGGAATACCCTCTTTCCTTATGCCTTACGAGCGTAGCTGGGCAACAGTTTGGGAGAAACAATGTCGCTCTCGATACCTGCATCGGCACATTCTTTAGCAAATTTTTCTACATGGTCAAGGCTCAAAGTGCCAACGGTTACGTTTTTGGATTGGTTAGCGGCATTGCGACCTGCGTTGCGACCGAATACAATGATATCAAGCAAAGAGTTGCCCATCAAGCGGTTGCGACCGTGAATGCCCCCAACGGCTTCCCCTGCTACGAACAGGTTTTTCACGTTGGTGGTTTGGCAATCGTCGGTAATATCCAAACCGCCGTTTTGATAGTGCAAGGTGGGATAAATCAGGATGGGTTCTTTGCGGATATCGATCCCGTATTTGCCAAACATACGCATCATAGCGGGAATGCGTTTTTCAATGGTGCCTTCCCCGTTTTTCAGTTCGATCATGGGAGTATCCAACCAAATGCCTTCCCCTTCGGGGGTTTTGATACCCTTGCCACGGGCGGAGCATTCACGAATGATAGAAGCAGCGGATACGTCACGGGTTTCCAGAGGATGCATAAAGGCTTCGCCGTCTACGTTGATGAGTTTGGCACCCAAGGAACGTACTTTTTCGGTAACCAGAGCACCGAAGATTTGTTCGGGATAAGCCGCCCCTGTAGGGTGATATTGCAAGGTGTCGGCATACAACAGTTTAGCACCGGCACGATACCCCAAAATCAAACCGTCGGCAGTAGCGCCGTAGTGGTTGGAGGTGGGGAAGCCTTGATAGTGCAAGCGACCGGCACCACCGGTGGCGATGATTACGGTTTTGGCTTTGGCAACCAAGATTTCGCCGGTTTCCATATTCATGAGCACGGCACCTGCGGCGTTGCCGTTTTCATCCAAAATCAATTCAATAGCGGCAGTAAAGTCTACCACGGGGATTTGACGGTTGAGCACTTCGTCACGCAAAGTACGCATAATTTCGGCACCGGAATAGTCTTTGGCGGCGTGCATCCGTTTGCGAGAGGTACCGCCACCGTGGGTGGTAACCATGGTACCGTCTTCGGATTTGTCAAATTCCACGCCCAGTTCGTTGAGCCACAAAATGGCTTCGGGGGCTTCGTTGACCAATTTATAAAGCAGTTCTTTTTTAGCGGCAAAGTGTCCCCCGCCAAAAGCGTCCAAAAAGTGTTGGGCAGGAGAATCGTTGGGTTTGTCGGCGGCTTGAATACCACCCTCTGCCATCATGGTGTTGGCGTCGCCCATACGCAGCTTGGTGACTACCATTACGCTTGCGCCTGCATTGTCGGCTTCGATTGCGGCCGATGCACCTGCCCCGCCACCGCCGATTACCAGCACGTCGGTTTCGTAGTCCACTTTATCAAGGTCGACCTTCAACTCTTTTACACGGCTGTTTGCTTGCAACAAAGCGGCCAATTGGGTAGGTACTTTTTCCCCTTTGTTGGGGCCCACTTGCAGCACGGCAAATTCGTCTTGCTTATAGTCAGGATGATAGGTAGCAAGGAGTTGTTCCTTTTCCTCGGCGGTCATACGGCGAGGTTCCAGCACCGCGTTGGCTTCACGGGCGGCTTCTACCTTTTTCATGGATTCATACATTTCTTTGGTATACATTGAAAACCCCTCCTTACTTCTCAATCTCACGAGTGTTGTACAGTTCTTTAATTTCTTCGATCGGCTTATTCATAAGACCTTCGATCAGTTCTTTAAAGTCACCGTTGTTGATTTCTTTTACTCTGTCTTCCAAGTGGGCAGTTTTGGGAGCCAGATATTTCCCGTTGATACGGCGGGCAAGCATAGCCACTTGGGGGTGAGAGATGCCTGCAGGGCAACGGGAGGAGCAAACACCGCACATAACGCAGTCGAAAGATTCTTCGGCGCATTTTTCAAATTCGCCCCGTTGTGCGTAAGCAATGTATTGCATTACGTTCAGTTCTTGGGTGCAAGCTTTGGTGCAGGCGTTGCAGCCGATACAGCTGTAAATTTCGGGGTACAGTTGCATCATGACCGATTCGGTAACAGGCACGTTGTTAATATCGTACACTTGTTTGACCAAGGGGAAGAACGGCAGGGTTGCCACGTACATATTATCTTCTACCTTGGTTTGGCAAGCCAAGCAAGCGTTTAATTGTTGTTGACCTTTAATGCGATAAATGGTAGCGCAAGCACCGCAAAAACCGTTACGGCAACCGCAACCACGTACCAGTTCATAACCGGCATATTCCATCGCTTTCATAATGGTAAGATTGGAGGGCACTTCATATTTTTTGCCCATTAAAAACACGTTAACCATTTCAGACATTGTTGATTCTCCTCCTTAATACTCGTTAGGCATCTCATCTAATTGGTCGCACCGGAACACGGGACCGTCTTTGCAGACGTATTTGGCACCGATGTTGCAACGACCGCATTTGCCCACGCCGCATTTCATTTTCAGTTCCATGGTGGTATACACTTGGGTTTTGTCAAAGCCCAATTCAATCAGACCTGCCAAGGTGAATTTGATCATAATGGGAGGTCCGCAAATGATGACCGTTTTGTTGGTGTCAAAGCCCAACTCTTTTACGTAGTTGGGAACAAAACCTACATGACCGTCCCATCCTTCTTGTTCACGGTCGATGGTCAGGTACACGTTGATGCCTTCTTCCTTGCACCATACGTCGATGATTTCTTTGTAGTCCACCAAATCTTCCATGCTACGGGAGCCGTAAACAATATCTACGGTACCGTAATTTTGGCGATTGTCACGCACGTAGTTGATCACCGAACGCAAGGGAGCCAGACCGATACCACCGGCAACAAACACCATATCTTTGCCTTTAAACTCGGTTTCCACGGGGAAGCCGTTGCCATAAGGCCCGCGGATGGTGATTTGTTGACCTTCTTCCATTTGATGGAGCCAGTTGGTCAGACAACCGCACTTTTTAATGGAAAATTCCATAAATTCGGTGTTGGTGGGGGACGAAGTTATGGAGAACATAGCCTCCCCTACGCCGGGAATAGACAGCATGGCACATTGACCGGGCATATGGTCAAACACCTTGCCGCCGTCTAAAGCGTTCACTCGGAAGGTTTTTACGTCGGGAGTGTCAATGCGAACATCGGTTACCACGCCCAATTTTGGAATCAAGGTTTCTTGCACGCTCATTTGTTGGCACCTCCCAATGCTTTGATTACTTTTACAATATTCATGGAAATGGGGCATTTGGCAAGGCATCTGCCACAACCCACGCAAGAGAAGTCACCGTTGTTGTTGGCGGGGAAATACACCAATTTGTGCATAAACCGTTGACGGAAGCGTTCCACCTGAGAAAGACGGGGGTTACCGTGGGCGCAACGGGTGAACTCGGAGTACATGCAAGAGTCCCAGCAACGGAACCGTTTGATACCGTGACCGGTGTCAAAGTCTTTGATGTCGTAACATTGACAGGTGGGGCACACAAAGGTACAAGTACCGCAACCAAGACAGGCTTCGGACAATTTCTTCCATTGTTCACTACCGAACAGGTTCAGCAGATTGTCTTCGGTAAAGGCGGACAAATCCAAGTTTTGGATAGGCAGTTTTGCCATGATTGCCTTTACGGTTTCCTTCACGCTGTCGGCGGCGGAGTCGTCCGCTTCTGCCAGCACGTCGGCTACGCTATTCAGCAAGGCTTCCCCTGCCTTCGTATTTGCTTGCAAATACAAGGTGTCATCGTCTTGCCAGCAAGCAACGTCACCGCCGGGGGCGGTGGGGTCAATGCCGAAGTTTGTGCAGAAGCAGGTTTCGGCAGGTTTGTTGCAGCACACGGTGACAATCACGCCGTGCTCACGACGGTTTTGATAGTAAGTATCAACAGGGTCGCAAAGGAATACTTTGTCAAGCAACTCAAAACTACGGGCATCACAAGCACGCACGCCAAACACCACGAAATCTTCGTCGGGACGGGTGGGCTCAATGATTTCAATGGTTTTGCCTTCTACTTTAAAATCCACCATATTTTCGGTTTGGGGGAAGAAGAAGTCCTTTGCCGAGCGGTTGGGATTAAGAGCACCGCTCCACAGCACGCCGTCTTCGTACTTTTTAAAGTCGGCACCGGCAGGGGTGTCTACCGGCAGGTACAAAGTACGGGTGGCAGACAAGGCTTTGAACAAAGATTGAATGGAATCAAGTTTGATTTGTTTCATCTTACTCCACCCCTCTTTCATGAACGATTGACGGTTCGCAATCGTCGTAAGTAAAGTTGGTCAAGGGACCGCGGGAGTCGGTATCTTCCCCTGCTTGGTATTCCCCATACAACTCGTTAATGTCTTTGATAAATTTGCGGTTTAAAAGATGCAACGGAATGCCTTGGGGGCAGACACGGGAGCATTCCCCACAGTCGGTACAACGACCCGCCACGTGGAAGGCACGAATTACGTGGAACAACTTTTCTTCAAAGCTGTCGGCCGCGGCGGTATTGGCAACACCGGAATTCACGTTGTCAAACACGCATTTTTCGCAGGTGCAAGCGGGGCACACGTTACGGCAAGCGTTGCAACGAATGCAACGGGACAGTTCGTTTTGCCAGAAGGCATACCGTTGGTCGGAGGTCATATTTTCTAACTGTTCTACCATATCAAAGCGATTCGAATCGATCACTTCGCCGTCTTCTCCCAAGATTTCGTCATAGGTCATCAGCTTACGGCTTTTGCAAACCACGCAACGTTCGGCAAGCACGTCAGCTTTGGCAACGGTTTTGTTACCGTACAGGGTTTCCACCACAAAGTTGTCACCCTCGGCGGTAATGCCCAAAATCCCGTCCATGCCTTGAGCACGCAGTTTTTCCACGTCGGCTTTGCCGTCGCAACCCACACCAATCACGTATACGTTGTCACGGTTGACACGATGTTCTTTGGTGAGTTGGTTTAAGCTGTAAGTATCGCAAGGTTTTAAGAACACCAACACCTTGCCTTCGTTTTTGGTTTCTTTTACCAAATATTTAGATAGGTTGGCGGCGGTAAAATCGTCGTACACAAAGCCTTGTTCCAACGCTTCTGCCGAATCGAACACCGCAGGAGTTGCATCATAAGCAACCCCCCCTTTTTGCCAGCCGAGGACACGGTTTACGGTGCCGTCGGTTAGCAATTCTTTGGCTCGTTTGATCATTGCTTCTTGCATCGTAAGTCCTCCAATCGTTTGTTTTCGCCCAGTTTGGTTACGGTTTCTACAAAATCATTCATGGTGGCGGCAAACTTGGCGCCTTCGGCGGCGGACACCCATTCCAAACGGGTGCGGTCACGCTCAATGCCAAGGAAGTCCAGCATACTGAACAGCAGGGTCATACGACGGCGAGCGTAGTAGTTGCCGGTGGTGTAGTGGCAGTCACCGGGGTGGCAACCGCAAATGATCACACCGTCCGCTCCCCGTTGGAATGCCCTAAGCACAAACATGGGGTTTACACGGCAAGAGCAAGGTACACGAATGATTTTTACGTTGGCAGGATAGTTCAGTCGGTTGGTACCCGAAAGGTCAGCCCCTGCATAGGAACACCAGTTGCAACAAAACGCAACAATGGTGGGTTTGAATTCTTTTTTCTCTACTTGCATATTGCGTCAACCTCCGCCATAATCTGGCTGTTGGAAAATCCGTTCAAGTCCATAGCACCCGAGGGGCAAGCAACGGTACAAGCGCCGCAACCTTGACACACCGCAGGATTTACACTTGCCACACGGCGAATGGCGGTGGTGCGGTCGGGCATACGGAATTCTTTGTCTTCATACGAAATAGCGCCATAGGGGCAAACCTTTTCACAAGCCGAGCAACCGTTACACATCAGTTCATTGGAGTGAGCAACGCAGGGGTTGCAGGTAAGACTGTCTTTTACCAAAAGACCGATTACCTTGGCGGCGGCACCGGAAGCTTGCGACACGGTTTCGGGTATGTCCTTGGGGCCTTGACAGCAACCCGACAGGAACACGCCTGCGGTGGGGCTTTCTACGGGACGCAGTTTGGGGTGCGCTTCGGTAAAGAAGTCGTTGGTATCCATGCTGGCGGTGAGCATGGTAGCCAAAGGACGGGCAGATTTGTCCGGCTCAATGGCGGCGGCAAGCACCACCAGATCGGCCTTGATTTTCAGTTGTTCGCCCTCGATCAAGTCAGAGCCTTGCACAAGCAAAGTGCCGTCGGCTTGAGGAGCTACCTTACCAACCATACCTTTAATGTAATGCACACCGTATTCTTCCACCGCACGGCGATAAAACTCGTCGAAGTTTTTGCCCGGGGTACGCACGTCAATATAAAAGACGTACACGTCGGTGTCGGGATATTTTTCGCGGCACAACATGGCGTGCTTGGCGGTATACATACAGCAAATTTTAGAGCAGTAAGATTTGCCTTTTTCATTGGCAACGTCGCAACGGGAGCCTACGCATTGTACAAACACCAAGGTGTGGGGATGTTTGCCGTCGGAAGGACGGAGCAGTTTCCCTGCGGTAGGACCTGCGGCATTGGTCAACCGTTCAAATTCCAAAGAAGTAATAACGTCGGGAGATTGGTTATAGGCAAATTCGTCGTACTTGTCCAAGTTAATGGGATTATAACCGGTGGCTACTACGATTGCGCCGTATTTTTCTTCAATAAAGGAATCTTGTTGGGTGTAATCAATGGCACCCGCTTCGCAAACGGTGGCGCACAAACCGCATTTGCCGGTTTTCATTTTAATACAAGCGGTGGGGTCAATGGTGGCAACCTTGGGTACCGCTTGGGCAAAGGGAATGTAAATCGCCGAGCGTTTATCCATACCCAAGTTGAATTCGTTGGGCACTTTTTTCATGGGGCATTTTTCTACGCACAAGCCGCAACCGGTACATTTGGTGGTGTCCACCATACGAGCCTTTTGTTTAATTTTCACCGAGAAGTTCCCCACAAAGCCTTTGACCTCGGCAACCTCGCTGTAAGCGTAGATGTTGATTTTTTCGTGTTGGGCAGCGTCCACCATTTTGGGGGTCAAAATACAAGCGGCGCAGTCCAAGGTGGGGAAGGTTTTGTCGATTTGCGCCATTTTACCGCCAATGGTGGGTTTGGTTTCCACAATGTCCACCGGGAAGCCGGCATCGGCAATGTCCAAAGCGGTTTGAATCCCGGCGATACCGCCGCCGATGACCAATGCCCGTTTCACAACGGGGCTTTCGCCTGCTACCAAGGGAGCGTTCAGGTGCACCTTAGCGATTGCCGCACGGCCCAAGATAATGGCTTTTTCGGTACCTACTTCCATATCTTTATGAATCCAGGAGCATTGTTCCCGAATGTTGGCAATTTCTACCATATAGGGGTTTAATCCTGCCGCCGCCGCAGTTTTGCGGAAGGTGGCCTCGTGCATACGAGGAGAGCAAGAGCACACTACGATCCCCGTGAGTTTATGGTCACGAATGGCATCTTTAATGAGGGTCTGCCCTGCTTCGGAGCACATATATTGATATTGGGTGGAAATAACAACACCGGGTTCAGACTTCAGGGCTTCGGCAACCTTATGTACGTCTACCGTGCCGGCGATGTTGGAACCACACCAACATACGAATACACCGATTCTTTGCAATTTGTTCACATCCTATCTTACTTACTGTACTTACGGAAAGCACTGACAATGGCTTGCTGGGGAAGTTTATCATTGAGTTTTGCGGGAATTTCTTCGGCTTTCAGGTGGTTTTTACCCGACTGACGAATGAGTGCCAAACGAGCGGCTTCAATAAAGGAAGCAGGTTCCACGCCGCGGGGACAACGTTCTACACAAGCAAAGCAGGAAAGGCACATATAAATGGCTTCGGAGTTCATCAGTTCTTCAATTTTGCCTGCTTCTACCATAGACACGAATTGATGAGGATGATATTCCATTTCATCATAAGCGGGACAAGCACCCGAGCATTTGCCGCATTTCATACATTTGCGAGGATTGATTCCTGCGGTCTCAATTACAATTTCACGCAAGGTTTCTTTGTTGTGACTCATTGTGCATCCTCCTCTACGCCCAGCGCTCTGGCAAGCAGTTGGGTAAAATACAACACCGGCAGATTGTTTTCGGTGGTGTTGGCATCCAGATTATACATACACAAGGGGCAAGCGGTAATGATCATATCGGCGCCCATTTCTTTGGCAGAGGTACAAATGGTGTTGCACTTTTTGGTGGCATAGGCATTATTTTCCATGGCAACGTAGCCGCCACAGCATTCGTTGCGGTAAGGATACACCACAGGGGTGGCGCCGATTGCCTTAATGAAATCTTCCATAATGGTGGGGTTTTCGGCATCGTCAAACGCCATGGTTTTGGAAGGACGAAGCAACATACAACCGTAGTAAGCGGCAATTTTTACACCCTTCAAGGGGTTAACAACCGCTTTTTTCAAGTTGTCAAATCCCACACGGTCGCGGAGCATTTCCAAATAATGAATAACGGTGGTTTCCCCTGTGTAAGGAACGTCCAGCGCCATATAATTGTTGGCTTTGAGTTGTACGTTTTGGTCGTTTGCCATATCGTTGTTCACTCGTTTAATCACGTGGTGACAAGCCGAGCAAAGGGTAAGCAAATCTTGACCCTTGTCACGGGCGGCAACCAAGGCACGCACCGAAGACAGTTTGGTGGCAATTTCGTTTTTGGCCATGGGATACACGGCACCGCAACATTGCCAGTCCTCTAATTCCTCCATGGTAACGCCCAAAACCTCGGCAGATTTGATCGCATAGGTCTCCAAATCCTTGCCTTTGGTTTTCAAGGTGCAACCGGGATAATAACTAAAAGTCATAATTTCAAATTCCTCCCTTGTTAAATCATCTGTTCCGGATGGAATACTTCGTCGAATTTTTCCTCGGTCAAGAAGCCAAGGGCTACGCAAGCTTCTTTCAGCGAGATGTTTTCTTTATACGCCTTTTTGGCGGTTTTGGCGGCATTTTCATATCCGATATAGGGATTGAGTGCCGTTACCAGCATGAGAGAGTTGTGCAGGTTGTGATGCATTTTTTCTTTGTTTGCCTTAATACCCACGGCACAATTATTGTTGAAAGACACAATGGAATCGGCAAGCAGACGAACCGATTGCAAGAAGTTGTAAATGCAAACCGGCATGAACACGTTCAGTTCAAAGTTGCCCTGAGAAGCGGCCATACCCACGGCCACGTCATTCCCCATTACTTGTACCGCAACCATGGTTACGGCTTCGCATTGGGTGGGGTTTACCTTGCCGGGCATAATGGAGGAACCGGGTTCGTTTTCGGGAATAAAGATTTCACCCAGACCGTCACGAGGACCGGAAGCCAACCACCGTACGTCGTTGGCAATTTTCATCATGTCGGCGGCCAAAGCCTTCAAAGCACCGTGTGCAAACACCAATTCGTCTTTGGAGGTAAGCGCGTGGAATTTGTTTTCGGCAGTTACGAATTCTTTGCCGGTGATTTTGCTTACGGCGTCAGCCACCGCAACGTCAAATCCTTTGGGGGTATTGAGCCCCGTACCAACAGCGGTACCGCCCAAAGCCAATTCTTTCAAGGTGGGCAGGGCAATGGCGAGCATTTTCTTGTCTTTTTCCAAAGAAGAGCGCCAGCCGCTGATTTCTTGGGTGAAAGAAATGGGAGTAGCGTCTTGCAAGTGGGTACGACCGGATTTTACAATCCCTTCGTTTTCTTTTTCCAACCGTTTAAAGGTGTCGATCAACAAATCAATGGCGGGGAACAACTTGTCTTCAATGCCCAACACCGCGGCAATGTGCATGGCGGTGGGGAAGGTGTCGTTGGAAGATTGGCTCATATTGATGTCATCGTTGGGATGAAGCAGTTTTTCCCCTGCGATTTCGTTACCGCGATTGGCGATAACTTCGTTGGCGTTCATATTGGATTGAGTACCCGAACCGGTTTGCCATACCACCAAGGGGAAGTGGTCGTTCAGTTCCCCTGCCATTACTTCGTCGCAAGCTTTGCTGATAGCGGCAAGTTTGGCGTCGGTCATTTTTTCGGGTTTCAGTTGATGGTTTGCCATGGCGGCGGCTTTTTTGAGAATGCCGAAAGCGTGGGTAATTTCACGAGGCATCACCTCGTTGCCTACGCCAATGCGAAAATTCTCGCTGCTGCGTTGGGTTTGGGCTGCCCAATATTTGTCGGCAGGCACTTTTACCTCGCCCATGGAGTCATGTTCAATACGATATTCCATTCTGTTTCTCCTCAATTCTACAGATTTTTTATGAGTTTTGGCTGAGACGAATAAGTCCCCTATTACGCAGGTAAAGCGGAGTACCCCGTTTTCGGGATAATCCGCATGTTCCTGAAGCTATAACGTTAAATGTCCAACTGAGCAATGATCTCTTTCAAGCAGTTGGCGGATTTTTGAAGCAACACTTCTTCTTCGTCAGTCAAGGGAATGAGCACCTTGCCGCTGATCCCGTTGCGCCCTACTATGTTGAGCACCGAAAGACAAACGTCGTCGATCCCGTACTCCCCATGCATCATGCCCGAACCGGTAAGGGTGGTGTCGATTCCGCTGAGAATGCACTTGCAAATGTGGCAGACCGAAATGGCAACGGCATAAAAGGTTGCCCCTTTGCGTTCAATAATGCGGCCGCCGGATTTGCGCATATAGTTTTCGATTTGTTCGTGATCCAAGGGAGGGAAGGGTCCTTTGCTGCTGTCGGTAATAAACCCTTGGAAATCGTCGATGGGAATGTTGGAAATGTTGGCAACCGACCAAGGAACAAAAGAAGAATCCCCATGCTCACCAAACACGTATGCATGCACGTTTTGTTGGTTCAAGCTGTAATATTCCGAAATACGGGAACGCAACCGAGCGGTGTCTAAGATGGTACCCGAGCCGATGATCTGATTTTCTTTCAAATCGGAGCACTTGTGAAATACGTATGTAAGAATATCCACAGGGTTGCTTACGATCACATAAATGGCGTTAGGCGCATATTTGGTGATTTCGGGAATGATGGATTTGGTAATATTTACGTTGGTTTGCGCCAAATCCAATCGAGATTGACCGGGTTTACGGGCAATCCCCGAGGTCAATACCACGATATCGGAATCCTTGGCATCCCGATAACTGCCGGCATACACCGAAACAGGAGGGCAAAAGGGAGTGCCTTGGCGAATGTCCAACGCTTCCCCCAGCGATTTTGCTTCATTAACGTCGATCATAACGATTTCGGAAGCAATCCCGCAAACCGCCATGGTATAGGCAATGGTAGAGCCTACGCTACCGCTGCCGATGATGGTAATTTTGCTCATGTATGATTCAACCTTTCCTTGTGGTCTAAAAGTTTTTCGGTTACAAATCCGCAAGTTTTTCCATGATTGATTGTAGCAAAAATCAAATGGGAATACAAATATAAAATGCGAATATTTATATACGTTTCTCTATATGTTTTTGGCGGAATTTTTTGTGGGTGCCCCCACAAGTTGTTGCAAGAAATATCAAACTTCTTTTCTTGCGTCTGCCCGCTGGGAAATCCCGCTCCCCGTTCGACCCTTTTTCTTCGTGTTTTTCAAAAGCAAACCGCCAAAACCGAAACGGTTTTTCCTCGGTTTTTTGTGGGAAGAGCCAAAATAAACAAAGATCTGCCCATATGTGTCCGTTTTTTCCTCTTCTCTGTGACGAAATTGCCGATTGTTTTCACAATTCACGCTGTCGAAGTGCGGTATATCAATTGTACCATATCTGCATATGAATTTCAATATGCATTTTTTGGTTTTTTCGTTAAACCGTTATCAAGATCAACCAAAGGCAACCTGATTCTTCGTAATGAACAAAACGTCGGCAAATTCGCGATCCAACGGGGTCAATTCATAGTCTTTGGGATAAACCAGCACGTCTCGAAAAATGTTGTTTTCCCGTTGACAATGCCGTTGCACCAAATCGTAGCGGCTGAGCACCTCTTTGGGCACTGGCGGAGCCCACATATAGGCATCGGTCACGTTGCACAGCATGTTGTACTGACTGCTTCTTTCTTGCAAATGAATCCGCCGTCGGTAATGGGGAGATTCTTTTTGCCCCTGAAATTCCTCGATTTGCAAATACGGAACCGCTATTTCTTCGTAACAAATTTCTATATATTCCCCTAACCGTTCATAGGTCAGCTCCCCTTGTGCCAACGGGTGTTGCTTGGACATAAGCACAGGGTA
>JAFYMD010000192.1 GCA_017556785.1 Clostridia bacterium
AATACCATGTTGCCCCACAAATGCTCTGATTTTTTTCAACATAAATTCCTCCAAGAAGTAAAATGGGTATTTATTGTATCATTCTATCGTGAAAAATGCAAGGTGAAATCTTGCAAAAACTTCTTTTTGATTCACTATTACTTCCAAAAATCCTCATATAAATCGCATTGGTTCGTGAAAAGTGAAAAGTGAAGAGTGCAAAGTGAAAAAGTAAAATCCCCATTCTTACGAATGAGGATTTTTGGCACGTCGCACCGATTTAGATACCGGGGTTTGCATATTTGCTGATCCACGAAAATACAGATTCAATCGCCACTGTGATATTTAGCAACTCGTCGTTATAATAACGGTTTCCGATCGGTTTATCAATATACATTCCATAATCTTGCGGCTCATGTTTTCCATCCGGCAATGCAATCAACTCTGCTTCAATACCTTGGCGCTTTGCTTGTTCTATATATTGTTTTGTTGTTTCAAAATCAACTATAGGGTCGTTTATGCTATGGCAAAAGAGCAAGGGGCAAGGATGGTCTTTTTTGCTGTTAATAGGATTATATCCTAAAACTTTCACTTCATCATAAATATATTCGTCATCATTGTCTTTTTCAAAAGAAAAAATAACCGAAAGCGCCGTTTTGGGAAGTCCGTTTGACCAAGGATGCAAAAATATTTCGTTATAAGTATCAAGCACAGGACAAAATCCTGTTTGTACCAACACAGGGATTTTGCCGCTCAGCACCAGATTTGTGCTGCTGATTCCTCCCATAGATGCACCGTGCACACAAACCTCTTTGTGCAGATTAAAATTCTCTATACAGTACCAATACGCCTTGATATAACTTTGAATGGCAATCGGAGAGCCAACGTTGTTTCTTATGTCGATTCCAAATTCATCGGCAAATTCATACGGCAGACCGTTTACATCCATAACAGCATAACCATTCGCTAACAGGTACTTTGTTAGTGTTTGGGATTCGATTTGGGAATCATTAGTAGTTACCGTGCCTCCCGCGCCATGGCACGAGATAACCAAGCGGGTAGCGGCACTGTCATCGCTATAGGAATCCGGAAAAAGAATGATTCCGTCATCGTTATAAATTTTTATATTATTAGAATACGGCAAAGCACACTCGACAGGTATTGAAAAATTAACTTTCCTCACACCATCACCTTGTTCTCTTGTTGTTTTTTATTCTTTAATTGTATCAAAAAGTCTTAATATTTGCAATATGTTTTCGTTCAAGTCCTCCCCAAAAGCCTTTTAGAGAGGAAGATATCTATAAAATTTAATTGTGAAAATTTGTATAGAAAAAGTCCGAAACCGTTTTGGTTTCGGACTTTTCTGACCCGATATCTAAATCGGTTCGGATTTTTGGCATATACTACCGGTAAATCTTCGTTCTGACATCCTGTCAAAGCGAAAATCAACGTTACAATCAGTGCAATCACAACAAGTGCGATAATGACAATCGTAATTATTTTTGATTCAGTTAAACCCTTTCCTATATTCATAACGATACCTCCATGTACGTAATTTTGCTTAAATTAGATTGTTAGTTCTTACTCAATGCAATTTTGTCTAAAAAAATTTGTTTTGCTCGATTTTTGTTGCATAATAAGATATATTATGATACACTGTAATTATAACTTGTACCTATAGGTTTAAGTCAAGGTTTTAAAAAAACTTTTTAGGTGGATTTAAAATGAAAAAACACGATGAAAATTTATTTAAAATCGGAGAAGTAATTAAAATCATGGGAATCACCCGTAAAACACTTCTCGTTTATGAGGAAATGGGCCTTTTAACTCCAGTTGTGAAAGATGAGGAAAGCGGATACCGTTATTACTCGGCAGATAATATGACACAGATTCGTTCAATCCGGTCTTTGCAGGCACTTGGGTTATCGCTTAAAGAGGTAGCCGAATACTATTATGACACAGAAAATATTGACGTGCATTTGAAAAGACTTATGGATTTGCGGTCTGCATTGGACAAGAATATTCAAATGCTTCAAGTACGTACGGCACGACAGGGCGATTTAACCGTTCGCAAAACAACGCTGCCTCGACAGGTCTGTTTCTGCCGTCATTACGAGTGTAAAAACGTAGCCGAAGCAGCAAACGTTCTGCGTGATACATATATTGCCGCTGCCCGTACCGGTAAAATGGCAATGCTCGGCCGTATGTTTACCATGCGGATGTCTTTGCCGACAGAAAAATTAGACCTTATGTGTTGTATCCCTGTAGAGGATGATTTTGAAGGTGCTGAGCGTATGGAGTTTGCGGAAACGCCGGCTCTTTGCATCTACTACCGTGGGCCATACGAAGGAACAGGTAATGCAATCAAGGCATTGATGACTTATGTAAAAGAAAACAATGTCGAAACCACCGGCCCATTCCGCAACATTTATATGGAAGGTCCTCCCAACCGTGGAGAGAACAAGGAAGACTATATTACACAAATTGCTGTGCCAATCAAGGGATAAACATAATAATTTTCATAAAATTGCCCCGTTGGGAGCGCAGTAATTTCTGCATTCCCAACGGGGCTTTTTTCTTTTAGATATTAACTTTTACTCGGCTTACACCATTACTCACTTCTCTTGTAAGTATTGTATCGGGAATTTTGCTAAGCCACTTTTTACTGAAATTGGTGTTGCCGTAATAGCAATCAAAGTTGGCTATAGGTAGCATCACCCAAGCATTGTCTTCGGTCTTATTAGCTTCATAGTATGCAACTACATCACATACCACCTCAAGCGGAACACCATTCAAATCAAGGTTTTGCAAGGGTTTTCTTGTTTTCATTTGCAAAAATGGCGGAGGGGTGGTATAATATAAAATATCACTACTTTATGGCTTGAAACGGGGTGGCGGATGATGAAAATTGCGTTGTGCGATGACGAAGCCAAGATTATGCACGAGGTATCCACATACATCAATCAATATGGAGAAACCAAAGCCGATTTGGGGTTTGAGGTTTTTTGCTATGATTCGGCAAAGGCATTGGAATTTGCGTTGGAAGAAACCGCTTTTGATATTTTTGTGCTGGATGTTTACATTGGTGACGAAATGGGAACCGAGCTTGCGGGAAAAATTCGCAAAAGAGGTATTGAAAGCCCGATTATTTTTCTTACCACCTCGGTGGAGCATGCACCCCAAAGTTTTGAAACGGGTACTCTGCGGTATTTAATAAAACCTTTGAATCCCGCAAAGTTTTATGAAGCCATGGATGCGGCTTTGGCGCAAGCAGAAAAGTTGGGCGAACGGATGATAAAACTGAAAACCGAAAACGGAATTGAACGGGTAAATGCCGGTCACGTTTTGTATTCGGAAGCACACGGTCATTATCAACACATCACCTTGAGCGACGGTGAAGAAATAAAGGTTCGATTAACCGTTACCGAGCTTTTTAATATTTTAAGCTGCCACGGCGGATTTCTGCGTGTGGGTGGTTCGTACATCATCAATTTAAGACACGTGAAAAACCTGACGCGTATGGAAGTGTGTTTGTACAACAACGTTAAAATTCAAGTTCCCAGAGGAAAATACAACGAAATTAAAAATGCTTTTTGGGATTTTCAATACCATGAACAGGAGGATTGACGGGGTATGACCGGAATCATTGTAGAATCGTTGCTTTTGCTTTTGGCACACGCCGCTGCCGGCATTTATTCCTCTACGTTAAAATACAGCAAAACCACCACCTATATCATTTGGGGCGGTTGGATTGCCCTGCAAACCGGACTTTTGATTTATGCAGAATCCAAATTTACCAATTGGGCGGTTCAGTTTTTGTTGGGGTTTGTGGTTTCTCTTGTGGGGCAGTACATATTGTTTTTTGCAACCACAAAAGGAAATTTGGCTCAACGAATTTTTACCATGCTGACCTACTCTATTTTCTTTTGTATTATTATGGCTCCCTTTATTATGGCAAAAGACGCTCTCAGCCAATTGCATTGGTCCCTTACCGTGTTGGTGCAGGCGGCTTTGTTGTTTGGTATTGTTGCCTATTTTCTTGGGTACATTTGTCCTTTGTGCCGAGCGGCGTCAAAAAGTATTACCGCAGGTTGGCGGCAAATGATTTTTGTGAATATTGTATTTTTGATTACGGTGATTCTTTCTTCGGTATACCCCGCAAAACTTACCGGATTCAGCGACCCTTCTTTTATTGCTTTTGTGTTTTTAAGCGTTTCGATTATGGCGGTGTATCCCGTTATTTTTGTGGGTATTACCCATATGTCCGAAGCGGCAACCAAGCGAGAGGTTGAAGTACAAAATCAATTGCTGATTGCCCAAATTGAATTGGAAAAAGCACAAATTGCGGTAGAAGCCCAAGCACGGCACGACCGCAGGCACCACAATTTGGTAATGTTGGAATATGCCAACCAAAACGACATTGAAAGTGTACGGCAACATTTAAAAAGTCTGGTAGAGTGGGAAAGCCAAGCGGTGAGCGGTGAAAAGTATTGCGACAATTTAACCGTTCACACCGTTCTTTCGGTATATGAACGGCAAGCCAAAGAAAAGGGGATTTGTGTCAATATTTCTGCCAAAGCAAGCCGAGAACTTACGGTTTTGCCCCAAGATTTGGTAATTGTAATTGCCAATTTATTTGAAAACGCCATTCACGCCACCGAAAAATTAAAAACCACCGAAAAGGTTATAGACATTGACGTGAAAGACAGCGACAAGCGGTTGTTGATTAAAATGGAAAACCCTTGTAAACATCATTTGCACTTTGACGAATCCCTTTACGGAATTGGCATTCGCTCGGTGATTAACACCACAAACAAATACGAAGGCATGCACGATTTTTCTGCCGAAGACGGGATTTTTTCGGCAAAAATCAGTTTGAATTTAGTATAAAATTACAATCTATGCCAAAAAAAATACATTTTATGACAAACTCCCCAAAACGGGGAGTTTTTTTATTATACTTTTTTTAGTGTGATACTGCGTTAAAGTGGGTTTTTGTTTGCCGACTTTTTAAGCATTATCGTAAAAAAAGGGGGCGTTGTGATTTGGGTGAAAAGAGATACACAGAAAATGGGTATTTGATTGTAACCGAAACCGATACCTGTGGGTTTTGGGAGTTAGATGCCGAGTCGAGCTCTTTTTCTCCTACACGGGACTGTTTTTATTGTAAATTTGCCGAGTTTCGTACGCGGGAATTTATCAACAAGGTAGAGGGTGTACCCAAAAAAGGAAAATGGTACAGCATTTGCCACAACGAGAAAAATCAAAAACCCAAATCTGAAAAGGAGGAAAACCATGAAAACGAAAAGACTGCTGTGCTTACTGCTGGCGATATTGATGGTAAGCATACTTTTGGTAAGTTGCTCTAACGAAAGCCAACAAGAAAATAAATTTGAAACGTTTGAAGATTTTGAAACTGCAAGATTGGGGATTCTTACCGGCAGCGTTTTTGACAAGCAAACCACCGAACTGTTTCCCAATGCCGAAAAATACAACTTTGATACGGTTGTGGATTTGCTGTCAAATCTTAACGAAAACAAAATCGACGGTTTTCTCATAGACCACGCCTTTTATTCGGCTATTGGTTGGGAAAAAAGCGGCTATTGTGCCATAGAAAGCGACAAAACCACTCCCAGCGAATTTGGTTTTGTTACGTCAGACACCGAAAAAGGGAACACTATAAATCGAGAACTGAACGAGTTTATTGCCAAAATGAATGAAAACGGCGAGGTAAAAAAACTTGCGGACAAATGGTTTTCGGGAACAAAACCCACCGAGTTTGAAGATTACCAATCCTTAACCGGTGAAAAGGGAACCATTTACGTGGGCATGACCGACGTGGACCCTCCTTGGAGTTTTCAAAATGACACGGGTCTTACCGGATTTGACCTAGAATACATGATTCTTTTTGCCAGAGAATACGGGTATAAATTGGAAATCAGCACGGTTGATTTTTCTTTTATTCTCGGCGGTTTGAAATCGGGAAAATATGACGTTGGTATTGGCGGCATCACCATTACCGAGGAACGAAAACAAGAACTGAATTTTACCGATGTTTACTATCAAAGCCCCGTTGTTATGGTTACCAAAGGTTGGGAAAAAGGGGCAAGCCGTCTTTCTAACCTTTCGGGCAAAAAAGTAGGTGTTATGACAGGCTCTATTCAGGCGGTTATGATGCCGGAGCTTGTCCCCGATGCAGAATATATGGAATTTAATTCCGTATCTGATTTAATTGCAGCGCTCGGCAGTAACAAAATAGATGCTTTTGGTTGTGATGAATCCCTGTATACATCAATGCTTTGGGAAGGTCAGGCGGTTGACCGCATTGATGAGCCGCTTGGTGAAAGTAATTATGGAATAATATTCCCTAAAGGCAAGAAACTTGAATTACAAAGCGAGCTTAATAAGTTTATCGCTGATAGGACGGCAGACGGAACACTTAAAGAATTGGAAGACAAATGGTTTGGTGCTAAAGAGCCGTTAGAGTTTGCAGACTATGAAAACTTAAATGGTACAAATGGCACGATTACCGTAGCTATCAACTCTGCTTCAATGCCGTTTGTATATCTCAAAAACAATAAATTTGTCGGCTTTGATATTGAAGTTATTACTGCCTTTGCAAAAGAATACGGCTACAATGTAAAGTTTGAGGATACGGCGTTTGCGGCTATTCTCGGCGGTGTTCAATCAGAAAAATATGACCTTGGTATATCGGGTATTACCATTACCGATGAAAGAAAAGAAAGCATGGACTTTTCTGATGTTTATCATGTAGAGGACCTTGCGGTAATTATAAGAAGCGAAGAAGATGCCAACGACCTTTCGCAGTTTAACACCGCTTCGTTGGGGGTTGTTACCGGTTCGCTTTACGGCGGATATTCCAAAGAACAGTTCCCCAATGCCGAAATCAAAGAGTTTAACAATTTTTCTGACGTACTTGTTGCCTTAAAACAAGGCAAGGTAGACGGCATTATGTTAGACAAACCCAACTTCAATTCGGTCGCCCGAGAAGACGACAGTCTTTCTTGTGTGGTGGTTCCCGCGTATTCGGTAGAAATTGGGTTTGGTTTTCAAAAAAATGAGGGTGGCGATGCACTGCAAGCACAAATGAACACCTTTTTGGCGAAATTGGATGCCGACGGCACCACCCAAAAGCTGATAGATAAATGGTACGGCGAAACCGAACCGCAAGAAACGATTCCTCTTGAAGAATTGAAAGGAAACTCCAAAACCTTAAGCGTGTCGATTGATACCACAAGAAAGCCTTTTGTATATATGTATGAAGGAAAACCCGTGGGCTTTGAAATTGAAGTGTTGTATATGTTCTGTAAAGAATACGGCTACAACGTAACCATTTCCGACGTTTCTTTTGCTTCGGGTCTTGCGGGATTGGCAAGTGAAAAATATGACCTTGTTTGCGGCGGTTTGTACATGACCCCCGAGCGAAAAGAAAGCGTGAATTTTTCCAACCCCTATATGAATGCCGAAGTGGTAATGGCAAAGTACGAACGGTCGGGCTTTTTGAACTTTATGCTGTCACTTCAAGAAAGTTTTGAAAAAACCTTTATACGGGAACAACGCTGGAAGTTGATTGTGGAAGGGATATATACCACCATGGTAATCAGCTTGTTCTCGGTTATTGGGGGAACGTTGTTGGGCTTTGCCCTTTACATGTTGTCACGCAGTAAAAACAAATGGCTTTCAAAAAGTGCAAAAGGCGTGGCAAAGGTGTATTCCACCATTATCGCAGGTACGCCCACTTTGGTTATACTCATGCTGTTGTTCTACGTGGTATTTACCTCTCCCGATATGAGCGGGATTGTGGTTGCCATTGTCGGTTTTACGTTAATCTTTGGGTCTTTTGTTTACGACACCTTGGCGCTCGCCGTTTCGGGTGTAGACATTGGACAAAAAGAGGCGGCATATGCCCTTGGGTATTCCCGAAACAAAACCTTCTTTAGAATCATTTTGCCCCAAGCCATGAAGATGTTTATGCCAAGTTATTCGGCGGAAATTGTAAATCTGGTTAAAGCAACTTCGGTGGTTGGGTATATTGCGGTAAACGACCTGACCAAAATGGGAGATATTATTCGCGGCAATACCTACGAAGCCTTTTTCCCGTTGATTGCAGTTGCGTTAATTTACTTTATCATTACTTGGTTGATTACGGTGCTTCTTGGAATCGTAAAACGAAAATTGGAACCCAAGAGAAGAAAAAACAAAAACATATTAAAGGGGGTTAAACGATGATTACCATTCGCCATTTGAAAAAAGAATATGCCAACGCCACCCCTTTAAAGGATGTAAATGTGGAAATTCATAAAGGTGACGTAATTTCGGTTATTGGCCCTTCGGGTACGGGTAAATCTACCTTAATTCGGTGTATCAATCTGTTGGAAACCCCCACGTCGGGTGAGATTTTTGTAGACGGAGAATGTATAACCGATAAAAAATGCAATATTAACAAAGTGCGCCAAAAAATGGGCATGGTGTTCCAATCGTTTAATTTGTTTAACCACATGAATGTGATTGAAAACATTATGGCTGCCCCCATGGATTTGTTAAAAAAATCCAAGCAAGAGGCTTACGATTACGGCATAGAATTGTTGCGAACGGTTGGTTTGGCAGACAAGGCTTTTAACTACCCCGACCAACTTTCGGGCGGGCAAAAACAACGGGTTGCGATTGTTCGTGCCCTTGCCATGGAACCGGAAATTATTTTGTTAGACGAACCCACCTCTGCGCTGGACCCCACCATGGTGGGTGAAGTACAAGCGGTAATCAGAGACCTTGCCCGCAAGGGGTTAACCCTTATGATTGTTACCCACGAAATGCGGTTTGCCAGAGAAATTGCCAACCGTGTGTTTTATATGGACGAGGGTGGGGTATATGAAGACGGTACGCCCGAAGAAATTTTTGACAACCCCAAAAAAGAAAAAACCATTCGGTTTATTAAACACCTGAAAGTATTTGAACACCTCATTACCTCAAAGGATTTTGACTTTATTGGGTTTAATACCGACTTGGAAGAATTTGGCAGAAGAAATCAAGTTGCCCCAAAAACCATTTACCGAGCCCAATCGGTATTTGAAGAATTGGCGGTGCAATGTGTTCTGCCCAAACTTGACAAGGATTTCAAATTAAACGTAGCCTTTGAATACTCGCAGGAAGAAGAAACCCTTTTCATGACCTTGAAATACGACGGGGACACCTTTGACGTAAGAAATACCCCCAACGTAATTTCGTTTGCCATTGCCGAAAACGCGTCGGAAAGCATTGAATATGCCGAGATTGACGAAGACGGCTTTAAAAATCTTGTAACTGTAAAAATCAAATAAAGAAAGAGGTACATTGCAATGACAATTGAAAAAACTTTAAACGGAACCGAACTTACTGTTGTGGTTTCCGGCAAATTGGACACCACCACCGCCCCTGAATTGGAAGATTCGTTGAAAGAAAGTTTTGAAGGAATCACCCGTTTGGTGCTGAACTTTGAAAATCTTTCTTACCTTTCTTCGGCAGGGCTTCGGGTTTTGTTAACCTCTCAAAAGGTGATGAACAAACAAGGAGAAATGGTGATTCAAAACGTAAACGAAACCATTAACGAAATTTTTGAAGTTACCGGTTTTGTTGATGTATTAACCATTGAATAAGATTCAAGGTAAGGTGAATTTGCTATGAAATCAAACGTAATAAATATAAACCAAGACGGCGGGTATTTAAATGAAATTTTAACCGAAACCCAAAAAATTTCGGCCTATGCTTCTTTAAGCAACAAACAAACCCTGCGCCTGCGCCTTTTGGCAGAGGAATTGGTGGGCATGCTCAAAGAGCTTTCGGGGGAATATACCGGTGAATTTTGGATTGAACACCAAGATTTGAAATTTGAATTGATTACCGATATTGTTGTGTGCGAAGTAATGGACAATAAAACCAAACGGGCATTTATTGACGTGTCTTCAAACAAGAAAAACGCCGCCGCCAAGGGCATTATGGGGAAAATTCGTGACGTTGTTGAAAACATGATGTATCCCGAAAACGCCACCATTGCTTCGGCCAACGATTTTTCTAATTTGGGAATCGACGCGTTGCTTGGCGAAGATACCGAAAAAACGGGGGCTTCTCATAACGCCGAAGCCCTTGTTGACGGGTTAATGATGGACAACCAATGGTCGTTGAATCAATACAAGAGCAAACAACAAGATAAGGAAGAACCTTGGGACGAAATTGAAAAATCCATTATTGCCAACCTTGCCGACGACGTTACCGTTTCGGTGAAGGGCAAAAATGTGGAAATTGTAATTACCAAACGTTTTGCTTAATCGGTGCAAAACAAATACAGCAATGAATTTTGGAGGCATAACATGACAATCGAACAAATCGTAAATGCAACAGAACTTACCGTAAAGGTTGCCGGCAGACTTGACACAACAACCGCACCCGAATTGGAAACCTTTTTAAAACAAAGCATAGAAGGGGTAGAAAAACTCATTCTTGATTTCAGCGAGCTTGAATACTTGTCATCTGCCGGACTTCGTATTCTTTTGACCACGCAAAAGGCAATGAACAAGCAGGGTGAAATGATTATTAAAAACATAAACGAAACCATTAACGAGATTTTTGAAGTCACCGGATTTATTGATATTTTAACGGTGGAGTAATACGAGCCCGCCGAACCACACAAACTTTAATAAAACAAATAAGCGTGAGGAAAAGAAATGAAAAAACAAAACAAACGACGGAAACTGCAAAACAAGGTTTTGCGAAAATTTTTATTGCTTGCGGTGGTTTTAATTCTCTTTATTGGATTTATGGTGGCCGACCGTTATATCAACGGCGCCATGGACAACTACCAAACCACGGCTTATTCCTATACCAAATCCACCGCCGAGTTAATCGACGGCGACAAAATTGCGGGGTACTTGGAAACAGGTGAAAAAGACGAGTACTATAACGAAATTCAAGAAATTATGAGTATTTACCGAGAAAATACCGATATTCAAGAGTTTTGTGTATTTGTGCCCGAAGAAAACGACTATGTTTACATTTGGGACATTGTAGCCCAAGGGGAGGCCAGCGACCTTTTGGAACGGGAAAAATACCGAGAAGATGAAAAAGAATTTGCCTTTTCGGTGTTTAAGCAAAATCCCACCGAAGAGTTGAAACTGTTTAACGACCCAACGTACGGAAACATAGCCACCGCGTATTCTCCCGTTTATGATTCACAAGGCAAGGCGGTTGCTGTTGTGGGGGTTGGCATTTATTTAACCGACCTGCAAGAAAACATGGGCAAGTTCCTTGGGGTTGTTTTGCTTACCATTTTGGTGGTAATTTCCATTGCCATGTTGCTGTTCTACCGCTTTGTTAAAAAACGGATTGTAAAACCCATCAACACCATTCGCGACGCTTCCACAAGTATTGTGGAAAACTTGGAAAACGAAGAACCCATTCAAGTCTCGGTGAATACGGGCGATGAAATTGAAGAACTGTTTGATTCCTTTAAGCAAATGTACGGAGATGTTCGGGAATACATTCACGAGCTTGGCGCCGTAACCGCCGAAAAGGAACGAATCGGTGCAGAGCTTGACGTTGCCAAACACATTCAAGCCTCTATGCTGCCTTGCATTTTCCCCGCCTTCCCCGACCGCAAAGAAATTGACATTTTCGCCTCTATGGACCCTGCAAAAGAGGTCGGCGGTGACTTTTACGATTTCTTTATGGTGGACGAACGGCATCTTGCCATTGTTATGGCAGACGTTTCGGGCAAGGGTGTTCCCGCGGCGCTGTTTATGGTTATCGGTAAAACGTTAATCAAAGACCATACCACCCCCGGCAGAGATTTGGGCAAGGTGTTTACCGAAGTAAACAATCTTCTTTGCGAATCCAACAGCGAAGAAATGTTTATTACCGCTTTTGAAGGCGTGCTTGATTTGGTAACAGGGGAATTTGTATATGTAAATGCAGGTCACGAAATGCCCTTTATTTGCAAAGCAGGTGGCGATTTTGAACCTTACAAAATTCGCCATGGTTTTGTGCTGGCAGGTATGGAAGATATGAAATATCGGGCGGGGTCTATGACCTTGGAACCCGGTGATAAAATTTTCCAATATACCGACGGGGTTACCGAAGCCACCAATACACAAGACGAACTTTACGGTATGGAACGCCTTGGGGCAATTTTAAACAAGGTAAAAGATAAAACGCCCGACGAAATTCTTCCCTGTGTAAAAGAGGATATTGACCGATTTGTTGGCGAAGCCGACCAATTTGACGATATTACCATGCTTTGTTTGGAATACAAGGAAAAAATGGAATTGAAAGAGGAGGATGAAAAATGAAAGAACTAACCATTGCCGCAACAGTAGAAAACATTGAAACGGTTACCAACTTTGTAAACGAACAGTTGGAAGCGCTGGACTGCCCCATGAAAGCGCAAATGCAAATTGCCATAGCCATTGACGAGCTGTTTGGCAATATTGCTCACTATGCCTACAATCCCGACGTGGGCGACGCTACTGTTCGGGTGGAAGTTGTGAAAGATCCTCTTGCGGTGGTCATTACCTTTATTGACAAAGGTGTGCCTTACGATCCCCTTGCCAAAGCCGACCCAAATATTACCCTTTCGGCAGAGGAGCGAGAAATAGGCGGGCTTGGTATTTTTATGGTGAAAAAGACCATGGACGATATTACCTATGAATACAAAGACGGTCAAAATATTTTAAAAATCAAAAAGCAACTTTAAGCCATATCAAAAACAGCCCCTACCAAGCAAACGGTGGGGGCTGTTGGTTTGTGGAATAAAGGGATTGAAATAGTACAAAGAAACGGCAAAACAACGTATGGGATAATGGCAAGATATGGTGTAAAACGTGTTTATCAAAACCGCAGGCATTTATAAACAGAATCAAAGAAAAGCGCGGTGCATTTATGAACGCAATGCGCCCGAAACCGCCTACCTCGAATTAGAGCCCCAAAACTGCGGTTCGACTTCCACCGTTTCTGCCAAGCAGGCACACGACACTACTCTAATGGTAGTGTCGTGTGCCTTTTGCTATCGTGGTTCGTCAACCGGATACTGTAGCGGAAACCAACAATGTAATGTTGTTTTTTATGCGCTAATATAACGAATTGCGGTATTTTAACGAATTAAAAGCGCAATATGTAGGGCTTGAGTGATCCGGCAACCGGGGAAAAGCACCATCCCTGGGCAACGGAAAAGGAAATGCGTTGCAAAGTTTAGGAAATCACC
Organism: Clostridia bacterium; assembly: GCA_017556785.1. GTDB lineage: Bacteria > Bacillota > Clostridia > Oscillospirales > Acutalibacteraceae > UMGS1484. The sequence continues at coordinate 13,229 of JAFYMD010000192.1, forward strand.
CTGTTTTGGGGTAAAAGAGCATATAAAAATACCTACCCTTACTGATACGATTGTATCAAATAAGGGTAGGTATTATGGCATGTTGCACCAATTTAGATATCCTAATCAATCAATAAATTCTCCATGGATTTTTTTCTTGTTACAACTTCACCTAAACGATTTGCCCATTTTTCAGTAAAAAAGGAAAAATATGAAACACCCTGTTTGCGCTTTTTATGCGCTACGGGGAGAAACCCCCAAAGCGTCGAGGGGATTCCCATGACAATCAAATAAACAGGACCTAAAATGAGAGATTGTATTGTATGACCGTACTCGTGAACCAACAGACGATCTGAAAGTTCCTCTTTTGTGAAGTTATCTTTGAGTTTATCATAAAAATAGGGTTCCTTTGTGATGAATATAAAACACCCCAAGGAAATGCTACTTTTTAAATTCCATTCGGTAACGATTGCGCCGTAATAAAAATAATGCGAGCTACGAACGTTTACAAGAAACACAAACAAACCCAACAGACTTTGCAGCAGTCCCCAAGTAAACTGAATCAATAGGTAAATCCACTTCATTTCAAATTCCCCTTGGCGGTGTTGATGGAAGAAATTAAAATTCTTTTGACCTCAGTACAGTTTTCAAGAAGAGTTTTATCATTATAATATCCGCTTTCCAAAAGCAGTTCTATCCAATATTCGCTTTCCGAGCACTCTTTTAAAGCGATTTGTAATTTTGCAATAAAATCAGCTTTGCCGTGAGCATAAAAGGCTTCTCTTATGTTTGCACCGATACTGGTTCCCGAACGCAAAAATTGATTGATCAAAGCGCTCTCACATTTTGCATTTCTTAAATCTTTGCATACTTTTATAACATCAAGCGCGAACGCTTTAGATTTTATCATCAAAGGACTTTCTTTCATCACTTTCACCTCTCAAACTTATTATACTTCCTAAAAGAAAAAAAGGCAAGGCAAAACCTTGCAAAACACTTCTTCACTATTCACTATTACTTATCACTTCCAAAAATCCTCTATGCAAAACATAGAAAACAGTGAAAAGTGAAGAGTGATAAGTGAAAAAGTAAAATCCCCATTCTTACGAACGAGGATTTTTGGTTGCGGAGGCAGGATTTGAACCTACGACCTCGAGGTTATGAGCCTCGCGAGCTACCGGGCTGCTCCACTCCGCGATATTTATTTTTAAGGACAAGAAGTATTATACACCACTCGTACGCAAAAATCAACCCCTAATTTCATAAAATTTTAATTTTTTTATCGTCCGGTTTCGACAAGCGGAAAAACGGGATTTCACTCCCACTTTCGTTGTAATTGGCATTGACAAAACCGTCCTACCCTTTTATAATGTACGCATAACACCGTAAGGAGGAGCTATTATGTCCGACCAAAGACTTACCATTTCTTTTTCCATATGGGGACTTTTCGACGTATGGGAAGATAGCATTCATTATAATTGGGACACCCTCATGGCGGAATACGTAGAACGGGGATTCAACTGTATTCGGTTGGAAACCGGTCACGGTCTGCTTACCGACTTACAAGGCAATCCCATTGAAAAATTGGAATTTCACCCCCCTTTTGGCAAATTCAGCAAATATCTTCGACAAATGGATATGATCACCCGTGACGGGACCATCAATTTCCGCAAGCGGGTGCTGGAACTGTTCCGCGCCGCCGACAAATATGGGGTGAAAATCGTCCCCTCCAGTTGGTTTTACATTCACACCTATTGGTTTTTGAATCCGGACGTATGTGATCCGCTGCTGAAACTGACGGTGGAAGAAAAAATCGATCACTTTGCCAAGGATCTGGATATTCTTCTTACCATGCTGGAAGAAAACGATCTGATTCACTGTGTGGCATTTGCAGAGTTGTTCAACGAAATGAACTACATGCCTTCCATAAATCCTCCCATTATCAATATTGCCATGTGTTCAAAAAAGCATGCATTGAGCATTCGCACCGCCCACGAAGCCGCCATTGATTGGCTGCGAGCAAAACACCCCACCGTGAAATTTGCACACGACGTTTCCAACGTAGATTTCCGCACCGATCTGGTGCCCCGCAACATTGACGTACTCAATTTCCATAGTTATTATTTGTGGAAAGCCTATCACGCCTTTGAGCAAGGATATATCATGGACAATTTAGATGATATTCCCCTGCCGGAAAGTGTAACCAAATACCTGAACATGGAAATCACCAACGACGACGTCTTGGACGAAATGAGCCGTTCCTCTTACATTAACACCGTATGGAGTTGGGTGCCCCGCGCAAGAATTTATTCAGATATTGCCCAAGATAAACTGGATGAAGCAGGCAAACTCATTGAAAATGAAATGACTGCTAACTACGACCAATACCTTGCCCGCATGAAGCGCAACGTAGACCATATTATCGCGGTACGTGACAACATAGTGCCCCATGCCCAACTGGTTATGGGCGAAGGGGTAACCTATTGTCCCCACGTTGGATTCAACTTTGAAGAAACCAGCGACGTATATTGGAAATTCATCGAAGAACACACCAATTATATGCGGGACAAAGGCATTATCGGCACCGTCCCCCGCACCAACAGCGGCCCCGACGACCGCTCTTGGAACGAGTGCAAAGAACGGTATCGATATATTAACCGTCTGTTCCTGCAAGAAGAAAAATAATCACCAAAGATAGAACGGCTGTGCAGAGGGTTTCTGCACAGCCGTTTTGTTTACCCACGAATCAGCGTTCCGAAATCTTCGGAATGGAAAAAACTGATTTCTTTACTGCGAATGATGCTCCAACAACTATAATGGGGGTTGGGGGTTTCGTCACCGCATTTATAAAAATTCACCGCCATAGGGCCACCGTCGGCATAGCAAAAACCAGGAAACAGTTGTTCCAAAAACGCGGCGGGAATTTCATATTCCACCTGCCAATGGTCAGGTTCCTGTTTGGCTTTTACTTTAAAATCTGGTCTCGTGGCAGGATCGATGAGTGCAAACTCCCCTTCGCAATACCGTCCAACCAACAACGTGCCTGCGGCATTACACTCAAAATTGCTGAAATTGTCTTTGCCCGGCGTTGGGTTGATAAAAAATTCCAGACAACTGTCTTTGCACACCATATCGTTGGGTTGAAAATAGGTAACGGTCGGATCACTTTCAAAGCAAGTAAGCCGCACCAAAAGGGCAGTCTCGGTATAGCACACCTGCCCATAAGCGATCGGGGCAACGGGATGGCTGTCCCAGGGGCAATGCTCAATCATTGCCTTAGGTGCGGTTTCAAACCAATCGGATTTCGTAAAATCAGCCTTGGGGGCTACATAAGTTGGCATTTTTTTCACCTCTATCTCCAAAATTGCAGATGCCTCGCACATTGTGCGAGGCACAAAACTCGGTTATTTTACATGACCGCCGCAGAAATCCAGCACAAACAATGCCAATTTTTTGGTGTGGTCAACCAGTTGGTCACATTCTACAAATTCGTCCGGTTGATGGGCACCGCCGTAAAGTTTGAAATCTCGCACCAAGCCAAAATTCAACGCTGATTTGCTACCATAAGCCAAAATCAAGTTCAGGTCGGTCAAGCAAGAGGCGGTAACGGGGATCTCTTTGCCGGTAGCGGCAATGCTCGCCCGTTGAAAAGCGTCGATCACACCCATGGAATCTTCCATAATGCCGTAATCGAAGAAACGAGACATGGGTTCAAATCCCTTGGTTTCTACGTTCAGCGCAGGCAGTTGCGCTTGGATTTGGGCTTCGATCTCGCCCAATTCTTGATAAATTTCTTCACGGCTACGGTCGGTGTAGTACGAAAACTGCAATTTACCGTGAGAAAGGTCACACCCCATCTCCCCTGCTTTAAAGCCGGTGATACGGAAAGCGGAGCGTTGCATATCCGTACCGGTATAATGGGGATTTTGGTGCAATTCGTTCCGTCGACGTTCCCCGAAGGGTTCCAGCGCTTTCATAGCAATATGAAGTGCTTCCGCTACGGGCACCGACGAATCCAACAATTCGTTGGAGGTAATATTCAATTCCATGGCCTGACCGCCAAGGGCCACCGGCCACAGCTCGTTGTTACCGCCGTCGGTATTGACAAACACGTCGCAAGGGTAACCGATACAAGCGCTCAGCGTACCGCCACCCCCGCCGTATTCTTCGTCGGAATAAGCGGTGAACAACAAATCGGAATCCAATTCAATGTTCAGATCTTGCAGCATTTTGGCAATAAAGGTGCACTGTGCCACCCCAAACTTATTGTCGTTAGACCCACGGCCGTAAATGCGACCATCTTTCATTTCGCCCAAGGGGTTGACCGTCCAACTATTGGGATCCCCAATGGGCATGGTGTCGGTGTGACCCATAATCATGACTTTTTTGTCCCCCACTTTACCGGGGATCACGGCGGTGACGTTGGGGCGATTTTCGCTGTCCCGCCCATCTAAATAGGCGGGGTGTTCTTTCACACCGGGAATATCGGTAGGCGCGTACAAACGGGCGTTGAGCCCCAATTCGTCCCACACTTTTTTTACGTATTCGGCGCAGGGTTTTTCATGACCGTATTCAATGAAGTTTTCGGATTGAATGGCCAATATATCCAACAAATATTGATACAGTTCTTCTTTGTGTTCTTCCACGTAACCGAGAACCTTTTGTTGTAAATCGTTCATACCGCTACCTCTTATAAATCAAACACCACAACCGTACCAATACGATCGGCACAACCCACAGCCAATTTTTTGCCGTCGGGGCTAACCGCACAAGCGGTCATAAGGGTCAAGTTAAAGGAGGGATCAACTTCGCTGTCACGTTGAGCGTGACCGATCCAACGCAAACCGTTTACGTCGTCGTAGCTAAACAACACGCCCAAATCATCCACGTCCCCTGCTACCCCGTATACCGTACCGTTGGGAGCGGTGCACATAGAACGAACGGGGCCATTGTTGGCGGCAGGGCCAAAGCCAAACACACCTTTTTCGGAAGCAATGGCAAACATACCGTCGGCAGTCCCCACAGCAATACGACCGTCAGCTAAGGGAGTGGTGGCGGTGGCAACCGCTTTGTATTGACGACCGGGATAGTTGGGCAAACCTGCGTTATCATAAGCCACTTTCAGTTGGTCGGCGGCTTTGGTAGCGGCGGCAAGCAATGCGGCATCGGCTTTGTCGGCGGGCACAATTTCTTTCAGCTCGTTGTTCACCAGAGTGAACACGTAATCTTGCTGATCGCCGCACAGACCCACCAAGGTGTCATTGTCCAACCAAGCAAGACCCTTGACCTCGGAATCTTTTATGTTATGGGGAGCCAATGCACGCCACAGCAGGGCAGGTTGATTGGCAAAAAATGGAACGGTAAAGGGATTGGCCGCACCAATGCCTTCCAATTCTTCCATTTTTTCGCCTACTTCAATGGTGTAAGCATCGTCTTTATCAAAGTAGGGGTCGGTCACCATTTCTTTTCCGAAATCGTACATGGTTTTACGATATTCTTTCAAGTCAATGGCGGTAATATCGGGGCCGTCAATGCCGTGGTTGGAACCCACCACATACATAATATCGTCCTCGGTAATACACAATTCGCTCATCCAACTGCCGACACGGTCTTTGGTACCCACAATCCCCATGTATTCGGGCTTGCCGCCACGGGTAATGTCCCAGCGGAACAAGCCATTGGGGCAACCGTATTCCAAATATTCACTACCGCAGTTCCGAGAGGAAACGGCATACCACAAGACCCCTTCGCTGTCAAAGTCCATGCCAAATACACCGTGACGGTTTTGACCACGGCAATATTGTTCGGCAAAGGGCATATATTCGCCCACTTCTTTAACTTCACCGGTTTTGGTATCTAAGCACACAAAATTGCGGCTATACATAATGGCAAAATACAACTTGCCGTCGGGACCGGTACGACCGATGCTGATGTTGGTAAAATCACGGGTATAGGCTTGTGCATGATGTTGGGGTTTAAACATCAAGTCGGTGATTTCCAAGGTTTCGGTGTCTACTTTATAGAAATACCCCGATTTGGAAGCACCATAAATATTACCGTCCGGTCCCAAGGTCAAACGGAAGGAATAATGTTCGGACATACGGCCCAGATCCTTCACCCGTTTTTCGTCGAAAGAGTAGCGATACAGATGACCGCGGAACATTCCCGTAAAGAACAAAGCGTTGTGGGCGGGTTCGTAAATCGCACCGTAAATGGTTTCACGAGGTACGGGGCAACCCAAGTTTTCGGCGGTTTTGGTGGCAGGGTCATACACCACAATGTTAGAACCTGCATACCCTTCCCAAATGTGATGATAATAAGCCTCGGGCATCCAAGTGGGATGTGCGGGAGCTTTGTCGGTGGTGTGTGTGGTCATAACCATTTTGCCGTTGGTCATAAAGCAAATGGAAGAATGGAATTTGCTGGCGCGAATGGTACGGTCGCTGGGCAAAATCACGTCTTCTACTTTAAAACATTCGGAAACGGTGTTGGTATCGTAATCATACTCACACAAGTGTACGTATTCGCTGGTGCAAATTTCGGAAGCCAGCGCATAATACAAGCGACCTTCGGGGCTGATGTTGCTGTCCCAAATAGCGTTGTGGGTGGAATTCAAGGGGTAACTGTATTGTTTCACCCCGTTTTGAGAGATCAATTTATAATCCTTGGGGCTGTCTAACAAAAATTCTTTCATAGCCATTCTCCTTTAATGCTTCGGTTGCACACCAACCGATGGTATTGTAAATATTATAGCAATCGCAACCGAAAATGTATTTACGAAATTCTGTCATAAATTTATAACATTGATGATATCTTGCAAAAAAAGAAGCCGACATACCACCTTTTGTGATAGATCGGCTTGCTTAACAAATACGATTTCAATACGTATTATTCCCCAATGAGCATAATTTGCACGGTACGGGTGCGACCGCGGGTATCGTCAAAATCGATGAAATACACGAAGCCGAATTCCCCCAAATCGCATTCGCCGTCGTCAATGACGATGGTTTCACTACGACCGATGATGGAGGAACGCAGGTGGGCGTCGGTGTTGTGGCAACCCCAAGCATCTTCGTCGTGTTCTTCGGCAAATTTCAAAGCTTTGGGACCGGGATGGAGATACATTCCCTCATATTTGCATTCGGGCACCATTTTGTCCATTACGTTGACCAGATCTTGTTGCAAGGTTTCCAGCCCTGTCATGGACATATCAAAAGCGCATTCTTGGGTAATAACACAGCAGGTTGTGTGGTGAGAATAAACCACCGCAATGCCGTTTTTGATACCGGATTTTTTTACCGCTTCTTTCAGTTGAGCGGTGACGTTGTGAAAGGTAATGGCCCGATGACGGGAGTCTACCTTAAAGGTTTCTTTATAAATCATATTATTCTCCTTGCTTTTTCAAATCGTCGGCGGCACGGCGGGTGGCGGCGATCATTTCGTCAATCATGGCAATGGGATCGGCGGCATTCATAATGCCCGAAGCGGCACCTGCGGCTTCGGAGCCTGCCATAATAAAATCATATACCTGTTGACCGTTGGTGATGCCTGCGGCCTGTTCCACCAAAATGTCGGGATTGATCTTTTTGATCTCGGTAATAACTTCTTTCACATAGCCCATATCGCTGACACCGCCACCGGTACCCCCAATAAGCTCAGAGGGTTCCGGATTGATGATATCGGGGCCAAGTTGAGCAATGGCTTTGGTTTCGGCCACGCTGTCGGCGCAGGCAAATACCAACATGTCCAACTCGTTGGCACGATCAATGGTGGCTTTCATTTGGGGCAGGGACATGGGTTTTTCGCAATGGTTAATGACCACCCCTTCAGCGCCTGCGGCTTTCAGCGCTTCGGGCAAAATGTCGGCCATGCCTCGACCGGGACGCAGGGTGTCCATGTAGGGTGCCAGCACAATCAAGTGCTTGGTGTTTTCTACAATACGGCGAATTTCCACCGCAGGGGTAATGAACAGCACGTCAATATCGTATTTTTCAGCGGCGGCATCGGCGGCCAGCGCGTATTCCAACACCTTGTCACCGTAAATGTAGTTTTTGGTGCCGATTTCAAAATAAGGAGTTCTGATTTTTCTTTTCATGGCGTCGTCCTCTTACCGTTTTTGTTGCAGATCGTAGTGGATGTCGTAGGCCTTTTCTTCGTCGGTGAATTTACGCAGGGTGTTGATTACTTCACCGTTGTTCCACTTGCGGTCGCCCACGTCTTCGGTGGTGCCCATAACGGTTACGTTCAGTTGGCGACGACGGGCGCGTACGTGATCCCAGTCGATGAAATAAATATGAGCAAATTCGCCGCCGTCCAAAACGCCGTCTTTAATGGTCATGGTTTCACTGCGGCCAAAAAAGACCGAGCGCAGGTGACCGTCGGTATTCATACTGGTGTAGTTGCCGGGTTCGTTGACGTAACGACCAAATTGAGCATGGATGGGGCCGGGATGACGATAGTCCCCTTCGTCGGTGTAGTCGGGAATCATTTTACGCATAATATCCAGCAAATCGTGTTGCAGATATTCCAGGTCAAAGGAGTCGATGTCATGGGAGCATTCTTGAATCATGACCGAGCAGGTGGTGTGGTGAGAAGCAATGCATACCGTACCGTTTTTTACCCCCGATGCAGCTACGATTTCCATAATTTCTTTGGAAACGTCATGAAAGGTGGGAATCCACCCACGGGATTGCAGTTCCAGTTCTTTTTGAAATACTTTAAATTCCATTGTTATATCCTCCAATAATGATTTTATCATTTTTATCCCCTTGCGGGGTTTGCTTACACTTGTTTATCGGTCTGCGCTCGATTCCTATGGTTTAGACGGCAGGATGTGAGAGTCAGACGAAATTTTCTGCGATGGGATGCAGAGGGGCTTTTTGGGAGCGGTAGGCGTATTATTGATACGTCGAGCGACCAAAAAGTTCAAGATAAACTTGTTTATCGGTCTGCGCCCATCGAGCCTGTCAAACGTTCACCTACGGCGCCGCCGGGATGTACCACTCCGAATTGCTCTTTTGCGTAACCCGTAGCTTCAATCAACCCTGCTTGCAATGCATGGAAAATGGCGCACACCGAAGTGGTAGAGGTGGTACCTTGGTCGTTGTGACGGTCGGTTTCCCGATTGACGTATTGGGCAAGCACCACGTCGGCGCCTTGCGCCAAAGCAGAATCTTTGTTTTCGGTCACGGTAATGACCTTGACCCCTCGTTTATGGCAGATATCCAAAATGGGCAACAGTTCTTTGGTTTTGCCCCCGCGGGATACAAACACCATAACGTCCCCCTCTTGCAAAAAGCCGGTGGCACCGTGTACCGCTTCGGCAGGGGAAATAAAACGAGCGGGGCGTTCCACACAGCAAAGCAGATGGGCAAAGTGCATACAGGCGATGCCCGAATGACCGCATCCGCAAGTGCCGATACGAGGGGCATCTTTTAACAATTCCACCGCTTGTTCGTAACTTTGGGCGTCAAACCGCTCAAACAGACCGTTTAAGCATTCGGCTTCAATGCGAAAAGCATTTTGCATCCAATCCAAGGTTTCTTTGGTAAGTGCCATGGTTTCTCTCCTTATAACAAGGCCAAATACTTGGCGAATTTTTCTTTGTAATAGTCAACTTCCCCGGAAGAAGGGGGTGTTACCTTGCGGCAACGGGTCAGGTCGGGTGCCTCCGAAAGAGAGGCGATCGCCCCCGCCCCTTTCAAGGCGAAAATAGCGGCGCCAATCGGTGCGGCATCGGCGCATTCGCTGATATACAGTTCCCATTCGGGCAAGGTAGCGGCAACCACGTTTACCCAAAAGTCGCTTTTGGCGGCGCCTCCTGCCATCATAAGTCGACCGATAGGCATACCGGCTTTTTGGTATTCCCCAAGGGAACGGCGGGCTTCGAACGCCACCCCTTCCATCAACGCGCGGGCCATATCGTATTTATCGTGATGCAACGAAAGTCCGTGAATGGTTGCCCGTTTTTGGGGATCGGCAGAAGGGAACCCTGCCCCCGCCAAATAAGGAATCCAAAACAAATCCTTGCAATTTTCACCACGGGTAGCGGCTACACGGTCGATTTCTTTGTAACTGTCGCCAATTTGTTCTTTAAACCATTTCAGAGCCGAGCCTGCATTGACTTGGGATGCCATGGCACCATAATGCCCCGCCGGATGCACCCCGGGGCAAATCCCCGATGAGGTATAGACCGGCGTTTCAGTGACCCCCAACACCACCCAAGTGGTACCGGTGGCAAGCATCATATCCCCCACATCGGTTACACCGCAACCAATGGCGGCGCAATATTGGTCATGGGCGCCGTTAAACACAGGAGTACCTGCAGGAATGCCCAGTTGTTCGGCTACGTCAGGCAACACGCCACCCACAAGGGAGCCGGTGGGTTGCACCTTGGGCAAATTTTCCTCGGTAATACCAAGATGATTTAAAATCTCGGAATCATAAGATTGGGTTTGAATGTTATAAAACTGGCGAATGGCAGAGTTGGTGGGGTCGGACACAAACTGTCCCGTTAAAAAGTGATTGATATAGCTTAAGGTAGACACCAACTTTTCGGTACCGCCAAACAGTCCGTTTTCTTTCAGCCACAACAGTTTAGCGGCATCTCCGCCGGCAAACAAGGCCCATCCTGTTTTTTGATAAAAGGCATCATACCCCACGGTTTCCCCAAGGGTTTTTACCTGCTCTACGGCGCGTCCGTCCATCCAAGTATACACCAAATCGGCGTCTTCCACGCGGTCACACACCGCCATGCTGGCTCCTTGGGTGGAAATACCAATGGCTGCAATTTTGCTTGCATCCACCGCCGACACCGCCGTTTGCATGGCGTGCACGGTAGCATTTCGCCAATCTTTTGCCGATTGGGTAACCTGGCCGCCGGGAGCGGTAACCAAGCCGTATTCTTGATACCCTTGCCCATAAATGGTTCCTTTTTCGTCCACCACCAACGCTTTGGTGCCGGTGGTGCCGATGTCTAATCCAATAACCAGCATACGTTATCTCCCAAACAGCGCGGCGCTGTTGTCATAAAAGATTTTTTGCCGCAATGCTTCGGCATTTTCGGCTTGTCCCGTAACGTCCAGCAAATTGTTTAACTGTTCATATAAGAACAAGGTGTATTCTTGCTCGTGTTCCTTGTCTGAATGGGGATTCCACGGGAAATCCTCACGGGCAAGGTTAAAGTATTTGGTTTCGGTCCAATGCCGACGTCCATGCCACCAAAACACAGGCAGATCGGTGCCGTAATGGATTTGGTTGTGGTTCAGTCGTTCCAACGCAATTTCAATCACGGCAGGATTGAGCACCGCCGCAAAATCGTAATGGAACTCGTCTAAATGGTTGCCCAATTTGTCAAGTCCCTCGGTAATATGAGCAGGGCAATAACTGCGCCCCATATGGGCAATCACAATGGTAATGTCGGGGAATTTTTGCCGCAGTTCCAGCAGTTCTTTAATATTGCGGTCGTCGGGCAGACGTCCCGCGCGGGGAACGTGCAACATTAAAATGCCCTTGCGATCGTTTAATACCTTCATGTGAGCGTCGGGCATAAATTCGGGAAAGGTGACATCTGCTCCTTTGGCACCTGCCACCATGTCGGCATAGGGTTTATAACCGGTAAAACCACCTTCATCATATAAACGGGCGGTTTCTTCGGCGGAAATTTTTGGGTCTAACACCAAAAAGCCGCTGGGGATTTTGCCTTGCTTCAGCAGGGCGGCAATATAAGCGTTGTTTTCGGCATGTAACCCTCCGCGAATCACGTTGCCAAAAGCGGTAAACGACACCTCTTTGCCGGCATATACGGTGGTGCGAAACCGCTCGTATTCTTCAAACGACATGGCCATGCCGCATTGAATAGCCCAATCGGTAGCAACCATGTGGGGATCTAAATCGGCCACGTGTTCTTTGGGGGTCATGTGCATATGCAAGTCCCAAATTTTTTGAGGCAAGCGAGGAGCGATTTTTTCCTCATAAAATTGTTGATCTAACTTGGTATAAGTAAAATCCGCTAACATAAAGCAACCCTCATTTCTGCTTTTTAGTTTATCATTGTTTTAGGTTTCTTGTCAACGAAAAACCAATCGAAGGCAAGATTTCACAAATTTTGAATAGGATTTGACAAACCAAAAGGCGAGAGAATCAATCTCTCGCCTTTTTATCGGTTACGTTAGCATCATGAGAGAGGGGGATAAATCGTTACCATACAAACAACGTATGCGGCGGGTTGTTCTACGATATTGACGTACAGCGGAAAACTTGTTATTTGATCCACCGCACCGGCTTTGATGGTCAGCGTGATATAATCGCTATTCCAAGTGCCCCATTGTGCGCTGATCAATTCCTTATAAGCGTCCGGCACAAACCAATTCACCCGCTCGGCAGTAATCATATATTGCAAAAGCAATGTGTCCCCCGCACACAGGTTTGCTGCTTCGGGAGCGCTGATGCGAAACTGTTTGTAATTTTCTTCCGCTTGGAAAACGTCCAATTTACCTACCACACGTTTTAAAATGTCCAAAGCATCGCTTGCGTTAACCGTATAGTCGGCGGTTACGTCCCAAAAACAATGCTGTACCGCAGGAATGGTTTCTTTTCCCACCACACACTTCAGCACCATTAAGGCGTCACTTGCTTCTACCTTCCCGTTTCGATCGGTGTCACCGTAGCCGGTATAGCCAACGTCAGCCGAAGCAGGCAGAGCAAACATACAAGCCGCCAAAGCGACAATCAACAACAAGCTTACCATCTTTTTCATGAGGGTTCCTTCTTTCCTTATTTACAAGTCAATTCGGTTACAAACTCGCCCATACGGCGAATTGCCTCTTGAATATGCTCGGTGGAATAGCAATAAGACGCACGAATGTATCCCTCGCCACCTTTACCAAATGCCGTACCGGGTACTACTGCCACCTCTTTGGCATACAGCAATCGTTCGCAAAATTCTTCGCTGGTAAGCCCCGTAGAGGCAATACAGGGAAACGCATAAAACGCACCCGACGGTTCACGGCAGGTAAGCCCAATGCGGTTGAATCCGTCTACCATCAGCCGACGGCGCATGTCGTACTCTTCAATCATGGCGGCTACCGCATCGTCGCAGTTGCGCAAAGCTTCAATGGCGGCATATTGGGAAGTGGTAGGGGCGCACATAATGGCAAATTGGTGGATTTTGGTGATTTGGCTCAAAATTTCTTTAGGTCCGCAAGCAAACCCCAACCGCCAGCCGGTCATGGAAAAGTTTTTTGAAAATCCGTTGACCACCACGGTACGCTCCCGCATACCGTCAATGGAAGCAATGGACACGTGTCGTTTGCCGAAGGTCAGCTCGGAATAAATTTCGTCGGAAATCACCAAGATGTTTTTATCTTTTAACACTTGGGCAATGGCTTCTAAGTCTGCCCGCTCCATAATACCCCCTGTGGGATTGCAGGGATAGGGCAAAATCAGCGCCTTGGTTTTGTCGGTAATGGCGGCGGTGAGTTGTTGGGGAGTGAGTTTAAAGTCGTCCTCTGCCTTGGTTTCAATGATTACAGGCACACCACCTGCCAGCGTTGTCATAGGCTCGTAACACACATAGCTTGGTTGGGGAATAATGACTTCGTCCCCAAAAGAGAGCACAGCCCGCAAACACAAGTCAATGGCTTCACTACCGCCAACGGTAACCAAAACTTCGGTTTCGCCGCAGTAAGACAAGTCGTATTTTCGTTTCATATAGCGAGCAATTTCCTCCCGCAAGGGAAGCATACCCGCGTTGGAAGAATATTTGGTTTTACCCTTTTCCAACGAGTGAATCCCCGCACTTCGCACCTGCCAAGGGGTAGGAAAGTCGGGTTCCCCCACGCCCAGAGAAATGACGTTTTCCATTTGGGCGGCAATGTCAAAAAACTTGCGAATGCCCGAAGGTTTCATTTCTCTGACAACAGGGCTGAGTAATTTTTCGTAATCCATCACAGCCAAAAGTTCCCCCTGTCGTCGGTGTCGGTGTTGATCAGTTCCACATCCGATTCTTTATAACGGCGAAGCACAAAGTGGGTAGCGGTAGATTGCACCGCAGGAATGGTGGACAATTCTTTGGCAACGAACATAGCCACCTGTTGGAAGGTTTTGCCCTTTACCACCACGTTCAGGTCGTAAGTGCCCGACATAAGGTACACCGATTCTACTTCGGGATATTTCATTACCTTTTCAGCAATTTCTTCAAATCCCAATTCGGCTTTGGGGGTCACCTTTAATTCAATAATGGCAGAAACGTACACCGAATCTAATTTTTCCCAGTCGATCACCGCTTTGTATCCGCGAATGATGCCTGCCTTTTCCATTTCTTTAATACGGTCGGCAACGGCAGTCGCATCGGCACCCAAACGAGTGGCAATATCTTCGGCAGTAAGTTTGCCGTTTTGATATAACAGTTTCAGAATTTTTTGATCCATAAAAAATCCCTCCGTCAATATAAAATTGCCCCAAGTGCTACAACACTCGGGGCAAATACAATGTGTGTTATGGCTTGCAACCATTATAATAAAACCAATAAGGTTTGTCAAGAGGATAGTCTTGAACCGTTATTCTTCACAAGGGAACTTGTCGATCTTGCCAACCACTCTTTGCAAGATCATAAGCGCATCGGAAGCAGAAACCGACGAATCGGCGTTGACGTCGGCAAGTATTTGTTGCATGGGGTTCAGCTCCACCTTGCCCACTACCGATTTCAGCACTTCCAGAGCATCGGCGGCGTTTATGGTTCCGTCTAAATCGACGTCACCGGCACGGAACACGTATCCGTCGGGGGAGTATACCGTAACGGGGATTTCCACGGTGCAGGAATTTTCATACCCCACCGTTACCTTGAGCACAGTATTACCTGCTTGCATCCCCTTTACGGTTACTGAATGCTTGTGGAAAAAGCATTCCTGATGATCGGCAGGGTTGGTGGACAGCTCTTCGCTCCACCAGTCCGGCTGATCCTCGGTATTCACCATAGCGGTGATTTGAGCAACCGAAGGATCGGTCATTTCCCACCATTCATAAGGACGCGCCCCTGTGGGAGCAGGCAGGTCATACATGGGTTGTACCGAGCCGATGCGCGCATCACAAGCAAGCGCATGCAGTACGTTGCGGTATTGGTACATATCTCCCCGCCCCCACGACTCATCAACCCCTTGCAGAATCCCGAAATAGGTGTGGGTAGCAGAAGGCGCGTTGCGATAGGATTCGTCAAACCACATATCTTCAAACTCGGTAGAATATCTGTCATAAACGGGGTAGATTCCATCGCTCTTGGTAGCGTCGGTGGGAACAGCCCAAAAGGTGCCGATTCCAAATTCTTCAAAGCAACCCGCCTCTATGGTTTCAAAGGCATCGGGCTCTACCGTGAATTCCACGCCGATCAACGGACCGCCGTAGTTGCTCGCCAAGTACTGATCAGTAACCCGCAGTTCCATCGTTTCGCCCACCATCAGTCGCACTTCGCTATGATTGAGGGTAACGTAGGACGCCCGTTTACCATAGTCGCTCGCATAAGAGTTGCGGGTGACCGACGTGACCCCTTGGGATGCCGCCAGCTGTTGTTGCAGACTTTCCCACGCCTCGATGTTGGGCGTGGTATAAACCACCCGATAGGTGTCCACCGTTTCGCCTACGGTTTTTTGAATGACCGTAGCACCCGAAAAGTTTTCGGGGAACACTCCGTCATAGATCTGTCCGTGGGGACGTTCCATGGTCACTAAAAAACTGTTGTCATAGGTCCATTGCTCGTGAGCAGTCTGCGCACCCATGGCGGGCATTGCGGCAACACCCATCAGCAAAACCGAAAGTAAGATGGCTATGATTCGCTTGTTCACGTTCAACACTCCTTTGGATGATTGAGGGAAATTCTTCCCTTTACCATAATTATAATATACATACATATATTGTCAAGGGAAAAAGGGACATTTTGACGGTGCATAACAACGCAGTAACTTCCTCCCCACATTGTTTCAAAATGTCCCTTCGCTTATTAAACGATCAAGATGGCAAATTTACTCACTTAAATTTGAAATTTTTATTGCCTTTTTTTGCTGAAAATGATATGATAAAGGTGAATTATGAAAATCAAGGAGGAATCTTTTCATGCAAACCCGTAAAATCAGACGGCTTTGGGGACTGCTGCTTGCGTTGATCGTTTTGACTGTCAGCGTATTTTGCATTTCTGCCGCGGCCGCCACGGAACCTGCCGAAACGGAAACGGCGACCGACGCCACCGCCACCGACATCAACATGGTTTTCACCATGGGTGAAGGGGACGATGCCGTGGAATACGATCTTTCCGACAGCGAATCGGCACAAGCCTATATTGACGGCTATGCCGACAACTTAAACAGCGACGAACATTTTGACGCTCGGTTGGAAAATGCCTTGAACACCGTTCGTCAAGACACGCCCACCTATGCTACCGCTTGGGCACTGTTGCCTCCCCTGCTGGCCATTGTTTTGGCGCTGATTACCAAAGAGGTTTACTCTTCTTTGTTTATCGGTATTTTGGCAGGCGGCTTGCTGTATGCCAACTTCAACTTTGAAACCACCGTAAACCACGTGTTCAGCGACGGCTTTATCGGCAGTATTTCCGATTCTTATAACGCCGGTATTTTGGTGTTCTTGGTACTGCTTGGTGCCTTGGTCGCCATGATGAACAAAGCCGGTGGCTCTGCCGCCTTCGGCCGTTGGACCACCAAGCACATTAAGTCCCGCATTGGCGCACAACTTGCCACCGTTGCTTTGGGTGTGCTCATCTTCATTGACGACTACTTTAACTGCCTGACCGTTGGTTCGGTTATGCGTCCTGTCACCGACAAGGCCAAAATCTCCCGTGCCAAATTGGCTTATTTGATCGACGCTACCGCCGCTCCCGTTTGCATTATCGCTCCTATTTCTTCTTGGGCGGCCGCCGTGGCAGGGTTTGCCGCAGGTGCCGGCTCTAACAGCGGTATGTCTTTGTTTATTCAAGCCATTCCCTTTAACTTCTATGCCCTTCTCACCATTCTCACCATGATCCTGTTTGCCGTTATGAAATTTGACTTCGGTCCCATGAAGCGACACGAAGAAAATGCCAAAAACGGTGATCTGTATACCACCGGCATGGAAACCATGAGCGACAGCTTAAATGAAGATGCCAATCCCAAGGGCAAGGTGATCGACCTGATCCTGCCGGTTCTGTTCTTGATCGTTGCTTGCGTAGTCGGTATGATCTATTCCGGTGGCTTCTTCACCCCCGGGGAAGAGGGTTACCAAAACTTCATTACCGCTTTCTCGAACAGCGATGCTTCGGTAGGTCTGGTATATGGCTCCTTTGTTACCATTGTTGCCGCAGTCATTTACTTCTTGGCTCGTCGGGTCATTTCCTTCAGAAATATCATGGAATGCATTCCCGAAGGCTTCAAAGCTATGGTGCCCGCCATTATGATTTTGGTATGCGCTTGGACCTTGAAGACCATGACCGACAGCATGGGCGCAAAGATCTTTATTTCTCAATTGGTCGAAGGCTCTGCCGCTTCGTTGCAAGCCTTGTTGCCCGGTATTATCTTCTTGATTGCAGTAGGTTTGTCCTTTGCCACCGGTACTTCTTGGGGTACCTTCGGCATCCTCATTCCCATTGTGCTCAGCGTATTTGGTGCACAAGACGGTAACATTACCATTGTTGCGGTTTCTGCTTGCATGGCAGGTGCGGTTTGCGGTGACCATTGCTCCCCCATTTCCGACACCACCATTATGGCATCGGCAGGAGCTCAATGCAACCACATTAACCACGTTTCCACCCAATTGCCCTATGCGTTAATGGTAGCCGGTGTTTCCTTTGTGTCCTACATCATTGCAGG
Source organism: Clostridia bacterium (assembly GCA_017556785.1). GTDB lineage: Bacteria > Bacillota > Clostridia > Oscillospirales > Acutalibacteraceae > UMGS1484. The sequence goes on from JAFYMD010000192.1 coordinate 31,054, forward strand.
GTTTGTTCCCAACGCCATGATCGCACTTCCCGTTGCTTGTGCACTGATGGTCGGCACCATGTTCATCATGAAACTGATCACCAAAAAGAGATAATCTGTTTCGACTTTGTCCACGCTCGATGAAATTTTTCATCGAGCGTATTTTTTTGTTTTCAAATATCAAATTCTGTGATATAATGTGTTTAGCAAAGGCGAATAAAACAAGGAGCGTGAAGGATATGAAACAACCCATTATCTGCATCAGCCGTCAATTTGGCAGCGGCGGTCGTGTCATAGGCAAAGCCGTAGCACAAAAATTAGGGCTTCCCTTTTATGACCGCACCATTATCAATCAAGCCGCCGAGGCAACCGGGTTGTCTGCCGAATTTATCGAGCAAGAAGAACAGCGATTTAACAACAGCATGCTGTTTAATTTGTCTATGGGCGGGCATACCATTACCGCTTCGGGCATTTCCTTTTCCAATCGGGTGTTTGAGGCCGAAAGCAAAATTATCCGTGATTTGGCGGCCCAAGGCGGTTGTGTGATCGTGGGACGGTGCGCCGATTACGTATTGCGGGACGACCCCAACCTGTTTTCGGTGTTTATTTGTGCCGATTTGCCCTACCGTGTCAACCGCGTGGTGGAATGGGAACATTTGCCCGCCGACCGTGCCGAAAAGGTGCTGAAAAACAAAGACAAACAACGTGCCCGCCACTATCATTTTTATACCGACCGTGATTGGGGAAATAAAGAATATTACCACATGATTCTCAACAGCAGTCGTTTGGGGATTGACCAATGTGTTGATCTGATCTGCTCGGCGGTGCAAAACGAACAATAACCAAAAAAGACACTTCCCAAACAGGGAAGTGTCTTTTTTGCTTCTCGTTGTGTATTATTTACAGGGAACGGCAATACCGTTTATAAGATTGGTTGAGTATGGCAACAAACACCATCATGGTAACAAACAGCACCATGGTGACCCCGCCCAAAATCAATCCGCCAAAGGGGAAGGCAACTACAATCGCCAATACCATAGCAATGGAAACCAAACTGTTGAGTTTCAGCAACGTTGCCAACAACAATACCACAGCAACCAACACACAAGCGGCGATCACACAAACCATAAGCATAGAAAAGAAATCGGTCAGCGACATGCCGGTTTCGTCCTCCAAATCGTCAAAGGCACCGCGGATCATATGGGCATTGTCCGCCATATCGGCAGGCAACCGCTCCGCCAACGCTTCGGCTTTTTCTTCAAACTCCATGGCATCCATCATAGAAAATTCACCGGTAGCGTAGGGACGCAATGCCAAATATTCTTCGGCCGCCTCCCGCTCGTCAGCAGTCATGGTATCTTTTATTTCTGCGTACCGTTGCTCAATTCGGTCAAACAACTCGCCGTATTCTGCCAAATCGTCTTGCAAGGAAACGTCTACCGCTTCTAATGTCCACTCGATGGCAGGAATCTCAAAAAACGGCTCTGCCACAGCCCGATATGCACTTAGTCCCAAGCATCCAACACACAAAAGGCACAAAATCCATACCAAAGCCACGTATAACCGATTGCTTGCGGGAGCAAGCTTAAATAAATACCGATGTTTGGAAACCGGTTTTGAGGCAGGTTCCGATGGCTCCGATTCTGACGCAGGCGGTGCAACAGGTGGAATCCCTTCTGCTTGAAATGGCTCTGCCGACGTTCCAAACGAGTTCGGTGTTCCTTGCTCAGTTGCAAAAGCAGGTGAAACCGCAGGCGTGGTCGGCTGGGACACGGTGGGGACAGCTTCGGCTCCCGCAGACTGATTTACCACAGGCACCGTATGCGCGGAAATGGTCTTCTTTTGGGGAATGTTTTTTCCGCACCGACCGCAAAACAAAGCGTGATCGGCAATTTGGGAACCACAATGAGGACAAAACATGTTCTATCACTTCCTAAATAAAAATCATTGATCCATACCAAACAAACGGTATGCGTTTTGTTTGGTAACTTGCAGTAATTCGTCCACCGAGATTTCTTTGATCTCGGCAATTTTTTGAGCGGTAATTTGAATATGAGACGAATCACATCGTTTTCCACGAAAGGGACCAGGGGTCATGT
>JAFYMD010000193.1 GCA_017556785.1 Clostridia bacterium
AGACTTAGGATCTGGTGTCTACGACGTGGGGGTTCAAGTCCCTTCGCCCGCACCAAACAATCGACAAGTTTCGTCAGAACTTGTCGATTGTTCTTTTTTTACCATTAACAAATCCTTTTTTGCCCGGGGATAAATCGTAATAGTCAAGTTATCAAAATATTACAAAGAAACATCAAAATATGACATAGAACAATTGGAAAACTTGGTATAAAATGTGACTATCATCACATTTGGGAGGTTTATTTATGACACACGAAAAAAATGCTATTCTTTTTAAAAATACCTATGCATCCTTAAAAGGAAGAATCAAAGAGAACGGATATGCCCCTACTTCGGTTACAGGCGCGTATCCCGGTATGTTCCCGAGAGATGCGGCAGAAGAAACCTTTGCGCTTATGAAAAATAACGACTATGAATGTGCGCGCAAGATTCTGTATTATATTTTGACTTACCATAGAAAATACGATGCACAGTTTGGGCTCCACGTGATTTCCGACGAGTACGGTCCTATCATTTCCGACCGTCACCAAGCCGACACCACATTTTTTATTGTTCGTGCATGGAGTATGTACTGCTGTAACGCCCCCGAGTCTGCTCAAAAACAAGAGTTCCTTTCGGAAACCCACGACATCATTCGTCGTTTTGTTGAGCATTGGATGAACAACGGTTGCTTTAGTACCGAACTTCAGCTTTTGCGTAATCCAAGTTTTGAACATGCCCGTGACGGTTCCTACTTTAATAGCTACGATCTTCTCACCAACACCATTATGTCCCAAGCGCTTCACGAACTGTCAACGGCATACATTCCCTTTGATGCCGATTTTGCCAAGTATTGCGGGGAAATTGCCGACACGGTTGCAAAGGGGATTCACCAAAATCTCACCGCCACGGTGGACGGGATTAAAATTTATGCGGAAATGCGTTCCTTGTCCAAGGAAAGTGGTGCCACGTTCGAAATTACAGAAGATACCACCTTCTATGAAGGCTTTTCGGGCATCAACTTTATTATTTACGGTGTGGATTGGTATGCAGGGGATCCGGAAATTTTGGAAAACACCTACGTAAAAACCCATCAATATTGCAGTGAACTTTACGATAACCAATGTGTCATGGTGGATGCCTTTGCTACCAAAGATGAAACGGGAACGTACCGTTGTCTGGGCAAACATACCATGGGCAAGGGCATAGCATGGGAAATTTTCCACTGTCTTAAAACAGGCCGCAAAGAACGTATTGAAGAGCTTACCGCGTATATCGTCAGTCATAGTGAAGATATGTACCGTGAAACCTGGGCATTTGGCGGCGGCGGCGGAGATACCGCCAACCAAGAGCATGCTTCCTGGATGATCAATGCTATGAAGAGTGCTTATCCCGAATTAGAACCTTAAAAAGTTCACCTTTTTCAACCTAACTTGTGTACGCTAAATTTCTTTTGACAAACTCACAGAAGGAGCAGGATGGCAGTTCGTTTACTACACGACCTATGTCCCCTTGCCTTTTTGACAGTCTAAAACCGCCCGTATGGGCGGTTTTGTTTTTATTCAAATTTTTCTTCGGACTATACTATCACAAAGCCAAAAAGAATTAGAAAATATTATCAAATTTTTGAACAATCTTTGCATATTCATTGTTGCAACTTTCAGGAAACCATGTTATACTGTTTATAACAAATGAAAAGTCGGTGATGGTATGAGCCTAATCAAATTATATGATCGTATTCCGTTTGACGATACCGCTCTGCACGTACGGGTGCTTCACGATATGACCCTAACCAAGGAAAACAAGTTTCTGGAAAATTATGCTTCTTGGCATGAACAAATTGAGATTTTGTATTTTCATCGAGGAGGTGCGGTGGTACACTGCGAAAACCGCGTCTATACCGTGAATGATAACGAGGTGGTTATCATCAATCCATATGAAATGCATCAAATATCCTACCATAGCGGTCAACCGTTGTACGATTGCTTAATGATCGACGCTTCGTTGTATCAACAGGAATGTCTGACTGCCGAAGTGGAGCGGTATATCAATTTGCTGACCGACACCCACGTGTGTTTTAATAACTATATTACCCATGATGAAGAATTTTTAGCATGTATTAAATCAATTAGCCAAGAGATGAAGAACAAAGAATTGATGTATAAATTGGCAGTAAAGTCCCACGTGTACCATATGTTGATTTATTTGTTTCGTCGCCACGTGTATAAGGGTTCTTCCTTTTGCCAACTGGTAGAAAACGCCGAGCGGCACGACCGCATTAAACCGGCTTTGGACCTAATGAAAAGCAAAATGGCAGAACACATTACCCTGGAAGAATTAGCTGAGGTCTGCCATGTTTCATCCTCTCATTTTTGTCGCTTGTTTCACCAAATTACCGGGTATTCCCCTATTCGGTATTTACTGGATATTCGCCTGCAAGAAGGGGTAACCTTACTCAAACAAACCGACAAAAGTGTGACCCAAATCGCCTATGATGTGGGATTTGATGACGTGGGCTATTTCAGCCGCAAGTTTAAAGATCAGTTCGGTCTTTCCCCCATGCAACTAAAGAAACGTTGTTTAGCGGAACAAACACCTAATTGAAGCATCATAGACAAACCCGAACCGGTTACCGTTTGGTGACCGATTCGGGTTTAATACTTTTCTCGAGCAATTGTATGATTTATCCGTTGAGGGTATAGTAACCGATTCCCGCTTCTTTCATCATAGCAAAATACGTTTTATAATCCACAAATTTATAGGTTGTGTCAGGATCATGCTCTTTTGCGTATTCCAAAAATGCCTCTTGTGTGCGTTTTAAGTCACCGGCAGTAAATTTGATGGTACGGAACCCGGCCACGTGATATTCCTTCATATCACGAGCAAAATCCAACATTCCGCTAACTGCCGTTTCCATAGCTTCGGGAGTCGTGGCAGGATCGCCAATTCCATTTTTGATTCTCAAATACGGGGCACCGTTGTAAACCGTCGGCGACCAAGATGTATCGTTCCCATTGCTACCGATCGGTGCGAATTGATTATACGTGTGGCATACCTGAGGAGAGAGTTTACCAATCAAAAAGCCGACCGAATCCAGATCGAATCGCTCAAAATACTGCTTGTTCAAAGCAATAAAAGCCTTATCGCCATCGGGCAACGTACGATCACTTTCACTTTGGAACAATCCGTGAGGACGGACATACCCCACCCCACTGTCAGACGCACTAAAATAATCATTTTCGGTTTGGTTGCGGTACAAATAATCAATGACCATAGGTATGCGGTTGCAAAGTCCGGGGGTAAATGACCACGTAATGGGAATGGACCCGCGAGCAGGATCGTTATAGCAACGATACATATGTTCCACCGCCCAAGGAGAGGAATCGTAGTCACCGGTATACATGTACAAATACACCGTATTTTCGTCAAACACTTCGGTGACCGGTTTTTGATTGGCAATGGACTCGTAAGACTCTTGTAACGCAAACTGGGTATACAAAGAGCAATTTGGCAACGAACCGTCTGCATCCAAGTAACAATTATACATGGTAATCAGCTCGGTAAAAGAGGCTTCCAAAGAAGTGGCTTCGATACTACCCCAACCGTTATGGGTAGCATATTTCAGAGCCCATGGAGGGAAGCCAACCACTTCACCAAAGGTTCCTCGCGCACGGCAATAGCGATTGAGTAAAATTTCTTTTAACGTATTGCGATCGGTACCGAGTTTTTGTGTGGGATCGTCGCAGGGGGCTTCCACGTCGATGGGTGTCAGATCAAAGAAAAATGCCTTACGGTAAATCCCATAGTCATGATTAAACAACTTGTTATAATCCAAACTTTTGGAATGTATGTCGTTTTCATAGACAATATTCCCTTCGGTTGCGCTGGCACCATCGGGCAAATACACCGTATAATAGTCGGAACAGCGCGCCGACACTTTTTCAAGCGCCCACAAATAGGGATCGCATTTTTTACTGCCGCTGGAAAGGAGAAGCGTACCGGGAATCACACCTTTCCCGCTGAATTTGTCGACCAAATTCAATCGAACAGGAACACCCATTTCACAAAGTTTTTGATACAAACTGCCTTTAGCGGTATCATATTTTA
>JAFYMD010000194.1 GCA_017556785.1 Clostridia bacterium
ACCTCGGGTTGCCCGAAGTGCTTTGCGAAATACACATATAATTTCTCGCTTTTGTTCTACGCCCAACTGCGTCCGCACAAGGGTTGGGCGAATGGCGGGGTTGGTCAAGCGTGGTAAGGGAGCAGTTGGGATGAAAAAGCCCTTTTCTTCGGGATGATAGGCGTACGTGGGTACGTCGAATCCCGAAAAAAGGGCTAAAAGCGAATCATAAAATCATCCCCGTAGGGGATTCCTTTAAAAAAGTCACCGCACAAAAAGAAAGTAGTGTGCAAAGTTCACACTCTGCACACTACCGAAATACAAAAAATATTCGCTTTGTTTTTCGCCCAACTGCGCAACGATTAGTCGTTTACGTAGGGCATTAAGGCAACGTAGCGTGCGCGTTTGATTGCGGTGGTCAAGGCACGTTGATGACGAGCACAAGTACCGGTTACACGACGAGGCAGGATCTTTGCGCGTTCAGAGGTGAACTTGCGCAAACGAGCAACATCTTTATAATCGATGGTTTCTACCTTATCAACACAAAAAGCGCAAACCTTTTTACGACCCTTGCGTACGGGACGAGCGGGGCGTTCGGTTCTTTCGGTCTTTTCCATTTCAAATACACTCCTTATCTAAATTTGTTTGCCGTTTTCATTAGAACGGCAGGTCGTCGTCATCCATCCCATTGGCGGCGGAAAAATCGTTACCACCCATGTTGTCAAAGGCGGGGGGGATTTGTGATCCGGTGTCATAGGGGGCGGGCGACGGATTGCTGTCTTTTTTGAAATCGGCAAAGTGCAGACTTTCGGCTACCAAGGTATATGCCTTGCGACGAACCCCGTTTTTGTCTTCGTAGCTACGGGTTTCCATGCGGCCTTGTACTGCGATCATTTGCCCTTTGCGGAAAAACCGACTGACAAAATCGGCTTGCCCTCTCCAAGCAACTACGTCAAAAAAGTCGGCTTGCCGTTGTTCCCCTTGTTTCACAAAGGAGCGGTCAACCGCAATGGTAAAGGAGCACACATTGACTCCTTGGGGAGTTTGACGCAGTTCGGGGTCGGCAGCTAAGCGACCCATCATAATGACAGAATTAAGCATTCTCTTTCACCTAACCTTACTTTTTGATGATCATGGTACGCAATACACCGTCGGTGATCTTGAACACACGGTCCAACTCGGCAGGGAATTCGGTGGGAGCAGAGAAGTTGGCCAATACGTAGTAACCCTCGGCTTCGTCGTTGATGAGGTATGCCAAGCGACGCTTGCCCCACTCATCTACGCTGTCCAGAGTACCGTTGGCTTCGATCATGGCGGTGAACTTGTCTTTGAGAGCCACGGCAGCTTCTTCGCCGTTTTTCACGCTGAACACCATCATAACTTCATAATTTCCGGTCATTTTACAGCACCTCCTTTTGGTCATTGGGCCCCGAAAAAACTTCGGAGCAAGGAGCAGATAGGGAATATATTTATCTGCGCACCGGCTATTATATCATTGCTTGACCCATAAGTCAATCTTTTTTTACGGCTTTTTTCAAAAGATTTGTTGCACCCGCATGAATTTAGTAACCCCGCAGGGGAAAGGGGAAAACGGATTCTTCGCTTCGCTCAGAATGACAGGGGGGGCGGGTTGGTGTACCCTTGTGAAAAAACTTGTGGTTTTTCAAAATCAGGTATAGACATTTGGGACAAGTTGGTGTATAATACCTTTATATTTGTCAATTCAAATACTATATTTCCCATTTTTTTGGAGGTTCTGTTTATGAAACTTGTTACCAGACTGCTGTGCCTTGTGCTGATTGCCGCCACCGCATTTACCTTGGTGGGTTGTCACGAAAAGGGCGAAACCGTTATGACCGTGGGCAACGTAGAGATTCCCTCGGGTCTGTACATTACTTTTCAATTGAATTCATTTCAACAATTTGTCAGCGCTGTGGATGCGGAATTGACCGAGCAAGCCGGTGGTATGACCCCCACCAACGGTCCTGAAAAGTACGAGGATTATTTGGAACGTTCTTACCAAGGCAAGACCGCTCAAGTATTTATTAACGAAAATGCCATGGAATTGAGCAAACGGTATGCTTGGATCAAAACCGAATTTGACAACCAAGGTCTGACCTTGGGCGAAACCGATTTGGCAACGATTGATTACTATGCCAAGCAAGAATGGGAAACCGTAAAAGACCTGTACGAACCCAGCGGTGCCGGTTTCGAAAGCTACAAGGAATACTACGCTACCTTTAACTACAAAGCCAATATGCTGTTTTTCCACTACTATGACAAGAAAAACGAAGAAAATCCCAAGAGCGGTTCCGAGGCGGTAGCCGAAGCCGACTTGGCCAAAAAACTGAGCGAAAACTATTTGTTGATCGACGTAATCGAGGTTTCTCTCACCAAGACCGATGCCGCAAGCGGTGCTTCTTCTCAAATGACCGATGAAGAGATCGAAAAGAAAAAGACCGAATTGACCGCTTTGGCCGACCGCATCAACAAAGGGGAAAAATTCGCCGACATTTATAAAGAAGTCAACAAAGAAGATGCTCCCAGCCAAATGCAACAAAACACCGGGATCGAAGTAAAGAGCGTTTATCCCGAAACCGCATTTTTGTTGGGCAAGGACGATCAAAACACCGGTTCTTTGTTTACCAAGTTTGACAAAAAACGCAAAGAAGACGGATTTGCTTACAACACCGCTTACGTTACGGGCGGCAAGGATGACGGTTACCTGTATATTTCCGTGTTCTACGATCTGGAAAAAGATCCTTACTACGTAGAACTCAACCGCAGCTCCTTGCTCCAAACCATTAAGGGCGACGCTTTTGAGAAAAAGATCAACGACGGTGCCGCCAAGTTGCAAGCGGTAAATGCCGACGTGTTTGACCACTATCAACCCGATCAATTTGTCTTTGACAAAGTAGAAGCTCAATAAAATAAACGGTAAAAAGTTGTAAAAAACTCTTTACAAATCGGAATCATCGTGCTATAATAGCCGTTGGTGTCCCGTTTCCGGGCCGTTGGACTTCACCGACCTGTGGCGCAGATTCGGGCAAAAATAACTATGAGGTGAATAAAATGACAAACGAACTCAAACAACAAATCATGAAAGAATATGCGAAACACGAGGGCGACACCGGTTCTCCCGAAGTACAAATCGCTGTTCTGACCACTCGCATCAACGAATTGACCGAGCACTTGAAAGTGCATAAAAAAGACCATCACTCCCGTCGCGGCTTGTTGATGATGGTTGGTCGTCGTCGCAACCTGTTGGCTTACTTGCAAAAGAAAGATATCGAACGGTATCGTGCCATCGTTGCCAAATTGGGCTTGCGTAAATAATTTTGTTGTATACGGGCGGACATTTTCATATTGTCCGCCCGTTCATCCGTTCAATAGGGAGTTGCCGTTTCTTTAGCAGTGAACAGATAATCCGCTCGAGCGGGGTATGTGTTTATTGCTAAAAATGGCTTTCTCCCACCAAAATATATCATTTAAAAGGAGAATGTAATCATGTTCGAACAAGCAAGAGTATTTGAAACCGAACTGGCCGGCCGCAAACTGATTGTAGAAACCGGCAAACTGGCACAACTTGCCAGCGGCGAATGTATGGTTCGCTACGGTGACACCGCCGTACACTGTACCGCCACCATTTCCGACAAACCCCGTGAAGGCGTAGACTTCTTCCCTCTGTCGGTGGACTATGAAGAAAAATTGTACGCCGTTGGTCGTATTCCCGGCTCGTTTTTGCGCCGTGAAGGGCGTCCTACCGAAAAGGCAATTTTGTCTTCTCGTGTAATCGACCGCCCCATGCGTCCTTTGTTCCCCAAAGATATGCGCAACGACGTTTCGATTGTTTGCACCGTTATGTCGGTTGACCCCGACTGCCCCCCCGAAACGGTGGCTATGATTGGTGCTTCTATCGCCGTAACCATTTCCAAAATCCCCTTCGACGGCCCCATTTCGGGTGTGAGCGTAGGCATGATCGACGGAGAATTCGTCATTAACCCCTCTTACGCCGACCAAAAGAAATCTCGCATGGCTGTGACCGTGGCCTCTACCGACACCTTGGTAGCCATGATTGAAGCAGGTGCCGATTGCGTGACCGACCAAGAAATGTTTGACGCAATCATGTTTGGTCATGAAGCCAACCAAAAGGTAATTGAATTTATTAAAGAAATTCAAAAAGAAATCGGCGTGGAAAAAATGGAATTTGTTTCCAACGATCCCGATCCCGAAATGTACGAAGCCGTAAAAGAAATTGCTTTGGAACAACTGCGTTTTGCCATGGACACCGACGACAAACGCATTCGTGACCAACGCTTGTTGCCCATTTATGACCAAGTACACGAACAATTGGCTGAAGC
>JAFYMD010000195.1 GCA_017556785.1 Clostridia bacterium
CAGGTAGCGATTTTCCACCAAACTGACGCCACCGCTTTCAAACCAATAGCCAACCCAAATGATACAAAGTCCCAAAGCGGTTAATACGGTTTTAGGGGTTTGAAGCAGTTTGGGAGATACAATCATACATACGCCGAGGCAATGCAAAATGCCAAAACGGATCACCAAAATGGGTACATCAAATTCTTGTAACCCATAGGTTACCAACGTACAGATCATGCCTGCCGCAAATACCAATAAACCACGTTTGATCGGGTGATGTCCCAAGGTAACGGCGATGCCGGAAAGTACAACAAAAATAATTCCTCCCCAATCAAAGAAAAAACGAAGGAAATCGGGGTAGTTGTGGTTTTGATAGAAATCATAATAGTTCATCAGCAAATGAACCACTACCATACCTAAAATGCAAATTCCCCGCAAAATGTCGATTTCAATGATGCGACCTTGCTTTAATTTCATGGTTTGCTTCCTCCTCTAAAATACGGTAGGCGACTTTTCCTACTGCAGTTTTTGGCAATTCCTTTTTTATGATAAACTCTTTGGGTAACGCATATTTGGCAACAGAACGCCGGCAGTAAGCAAGTAGTTCATCTTTCTCAACAGGTCCATTGAGTACGACGTAAGCACGAACGCGTTGACCACGATATTCGTCTTTCACACCCACAACGCAACAAGCGTCTACCTTGGGGTGTTCGGACAGAACCTTTTCAATTTGAGTGGGATATATGTTGTATCCGTTAGAAACAATCACCCGCTTGATTCGCTGACGAAAATAAACGTATCCGTCTTGGTCCATTTGACCTAAATCTCCGGTGTGCAACCACCGCACGCCGTCGGCATGTGTTTGTATGACTTTTTCAGTTTCTATGGGATCATCCAAATATCCTAACATGACGGTGGGACCGGCAATACAAATTTCTCCGTCTTTGCCACAGGGCAAATCGGTTTGGGTTGACGGCTCTACGATTTTATAAAGCATGTCGGGGTAGGGGATGCCGATCGAACCTTCTTTTTCATAATGAGTTGGGGTTAAACAACTTGCGGTAACGCATTCGGTGGTTCCGTATCCTTCTCGAATGTTAACGCAAGAACCGTGTTCTTTTAAAAATCGGTCAACTCGCTTTTTCAAATCCGGGGATAAGCTGTCACCCCCGGAAAATACCCCTTTTAAAAAGGACAGGTTGGTATTTTTTAACTTGTCTGTTTGCAATAATGCTGCAAATAACGTAGGAACACCGGGAATGAAATTCGGTTTTTTCTTTTTTAATAATTTGGCATAACTGTCAATCGTGAAACGGGGGACTAAGATGCATTTGGCACCGCCTACCAAAGCGGTGTGAATGCCGATCCCCAAACCAAATCCGTGAAACAACGGCATGACCGACAGCATGGCGGTTCCGGAAATATCAACACAACCGCTGGCGGCAATGGTTTGCATTGCCAATGCGTTGAAGTTTAAATTGGAAAGACAAATTCCTTTTGGCGTACCGGTTGTACCGCCGGAATATAAAATTACAGCACAATCGTCTTGCGAAATATTGACCATCGGGATCGGTGCTTGATTTTTCAAAAAATCCGACCACGTAATACTGTTTGGAAGAGGAACAATTTCTTCTTGCTTGGTAAAACGGAAAAAGAGTTTTTTTATTGTTGGCAGCTTGTCTTGGATTTTTGCTACAATGATTTGGCAAGGACTATGATGTGATTGCAACATGGTAGCAATTTTTTTTGAAAAAATGTCTAAAGTCAATAAAACCGTGCTATTGGCTAATTTAAGGTAATATGATATTTCTTCGGGAGCGGACAAGGGGTGTACCATGCAAGGAATTGCCCCAATTTTATTAAGGGCATAAAAAGCCTCAATCCCCTGAGGAATATTGGGTAAACATATGGTGACGTGGTCCCCTTTTTTGATGCCCATCGCGACAAATGAGGCGGCGACACGGCTAATTTCTTCGGTGAATTCCCCATATGTTACTTGGTTGCCCATGAAATCGTAGGCAATGTATTGTGGATACTGTTTTGCGGTGGAAAACACACGTTCGACCATGGAATCGGTGGGATAGTTCAACGAATGTGGCATATCGCCGTAAAATTTCAACCAGGGTCTGTCCAAACCAACACCGCCTTTTATCACAAATTCCAACACAGTATACCACGATTTCTCTTTTTTTGCAATCCTTAGTTGAGAAAAGAGTTGAAGATAGTGATGATGTGCGGTATAATAAATCCACCGATTGAAAAGGAGAACACCGTTATGAAACGTATTATATGTTGGCTGCAAGTTCTTGTGATCTTGTTCTCAGCTGCTTTTTTTACACCCGTTTTGCATGTAACAGCCGATTCCATGTCCTTTACCGAAAAAGATATGGTTGCCGATGAAAATTACTTCACCAACGTTGTGAATTTAACCATTGGTCGTGGATCAGAGGGGGTGAATTCCTATGCGGCACAGGCATTTGTCCCAACGGTAGACACACTTACAGGATGTCGCTTGCATATGCGTGTAGGGGATACTGCTACCATAACCATTCAAGTGCGAACCACGTTGGACGGTGGCAATGAAAGCATTTTGTATTCGGGCAATTATCCCTTGGTCGCTAACCCACATAATAAAATTGCCTGGTGGGAGTTCGATTTTAACCGTGCCATTAAAGTTACAAAAGGTCAAACCTATTATTTGGTGTTTTGGTGCGATATTTATCATAGTCAATGCATCATCAGTTCCACTCAATATGTGGTGAGCAATCTGCAAAACATAAGTTATCAGAAACAAGAAACCCAAAGCGAGTGGACCCCTCTTAATCGACGTTCTTACGGCTTTCAACTGCTGTCAGATCCCAATGTAGAAGTTGTAGGGTTTCCCTATCGACAAAATGATACGACTCTTATGATTCATCACGCGGAAGAGGTGTATGGCTTTTATCGTTGCGGGGAAAATACGACTTTATCGTTGACCGATCAGCATGCTTCCCAGGGGTATTTTAGTATCCAAGCACAAGGGGGTGCACCCGATCAAAACGGTGCAATCTTGACTGCTTACGTGGATTTTGATTCGCCCTTTGACTTTGGGTCTTATCGATATTTTTACACCGATTTATTTGTGAGCGAGACAATTGCCGAACCGTTGCAACTTACCTATTCTTTGTTAAATCGCGATGAAACCGAGGGACTTACCTGTACGGTGGATTTAAATAACTATACCAAAGGTTGGCATCGTTTGGTGATTGAACGCAGTAATATGCAGGTGGTAGGAAACGGAACTATTACCAATCCGTCCCACGTGAAATTATGTGTAACAGGCCAAACACTTTCAAATGATTTGTATTTTTGCTTTGACAATTTGCTGGCATCAGTTGATCGTCTTGCTACAATAAATGAACAATACTATACGGAAGAAGAACTGGCCGATGTCACGGTTGACGTGAGCGGAATTGACTATATCGGAAAGCCTACCGAGGCGGTTACACTTACGTATGGTGATATCAACGATGACAAAAAACCCGATGCTAACGATGCGTTGCTGGTATTGCGGTATATCGTCGGCAAGGAGAAATTTGATGGTCGGCTGTACAAAACCGCCGACGTTTCCGGCGATAATTTGGTAAATGCTAACGATGCTTTGCAAATTTTGCGCTACACCGTGGCAAAAATTAAGAATTTCGACGCAGAACAACAACCGCAAAAGGATTTGCAAATTGAAGAAGTGGATTTTCATCTCTCGGCAACCGGCTTGCAAGAAAACACCATCTATGTAATCACCACCGAGACAATCGGAAAAAACACCGTCTATATGCCTCACGATGCGGCAAGGTTGATTTCTTCCTTGCAAGGCTTGGTCAATCGAGAAATCGAAACCAATCGAGTAGCTTTGTTGATTCAAGATAAACATACAAGCAATTGGCTGGGATATATCAAAGAAAATGACACGTTGTTAAATGGAATGGATCACACCGTTTCTCTTACTACGGTAGATCAACTGTTATCGGTGTTTGCCAATCAACTGAAAGAGTGCGGCATGACGCTTTGGGATCCAAACGTTTCGTCTACTGCTAACGTAGCGGCAACCATTTGTGGATTGAATGGATATTTGCCTGTAAAATA